>JAFRNO010000184.1 GCA_017430155.1 Kiritimatiellia bacterium
GATGGGGCGGATGGCTCGTGTTCCGCGAACTCGTCTACTTTCCCGACGGCCACCTCGGACTCAAGTGGGTGCCCGAGATCAAGCCGCCCGTCGCGCCCGTCAGCTACCACATGGGCGCAGGCGAAAAGTTCGTGCGCAGGTTCGCCGCGGAAGGCGGCAGGCCGGCGCTCGTGCTGACCGTCGATCCGGCCAAGCGCGAGGCGTCGTTCGCCGACGACGTGCCGGAACCGAAGTTCGGCCCGGCGTGCAACGCGGAGAACTTCAGGATCGGCGGCCTCCGCCGCGTAGACGGCGCGTACGAGGTGAAGCTCGTCGTCTGGTACGATTCCAAGGCAGACGCCACGATCTTCGACGCGGAGATCGGCGGCGTCCGCACGATGATCTGCCGCCGGGCGGGCAAGTTCAAGAAGGTAAGCGGAAAATGACAAAGGCGAAAATCTGGTTTCTGGCGATCACCGCCGCGCTGGGCGGTTTTCTCTTCGGGTTCGACACGATTGTCATCAACGGCGCGGAGCAGGACATCCAGAAACTCTGGAACCTTTCCGGCCAGATGCACGGCTGGGTGGTGAGCGCGGCCCTGTGGGGCACGGTGATCGGCTCGATCGCGGGCGGCAAGGTGAGCGACCGGTTCGGCCGCAAGAACACCCTCTTCGGCGTCGGCATCCTGTTCTTCGTCTCCGCCGTGTGGAGCGCGTTCGCCGCCGGTCCGTGGTCGATGATCATCGCGCGTTTCATCGGCGGACTCGGCGTGGGCGTCTCGACCATCGCCGCGCCCGTGTACATCGCGGAGATATCTCCCGCCGAGTCGCGCGGCAAGCTCACCGCGCTCTTCCAGTTCAACATCGTGCTCGGCGTCGTGGTGTCGCTTGCCTCGAACCTGGCGCTGAAGGACGTCGGGGAGAACGCCTGGCGCTGGATGCTCGGCGTCGAGGCGTTCCCGGCGCTCGTGTTCACCGCGCTGTGTCCCTTCCTCGTGGAATCGCCGCGCTGGCTCGCCTCACGCGGCAAGGACGCCGCGGAAGAATCCTCCGCCCCCTTCTTCTGCCGCGCCAATCTGCGTCCGATCCTGCTCGCGTTCTGCGTGGCGTTCTTCAACCAGCTGAGCGGCTGCAACGCCGTCAACTACTTTGCGCCGCGCATCTTCAACCTCGCCGGCTTCGAGCGCAACGCGCAGTTCCTTGCCACGTTCGGGCTCGGCCTGCTCAACTTCGCCGCAACGTTCACCGGCGTGTGGCTCATCGACCGGCTCGGACGCAAGACGCTGCTCCTGGTCGGCGGCGCGGGCTACGTCGTGTCGCTCGCGATGGCGAGCGTCTGCTTCGCCGTCGGCAACGGCACGCTGGCCGCCGCGTCCATCTTCCTCTTCATGGCCGCGCACGCCGTCGGACAGGGCACCGTCATCTGGGTGCTGATCGCGGAGGTGTTCCCGCAGAGGTTCCGCGCGCAGGGACAGGCCCTCGGCAGCTTCACGCACTGGTTCTTCGCCGCGCTCGTGGCGCTGACGTTCCCGATGGCTGCGGAAAGCGTTCCGGCGTGGGCGATCTTCGGATTCTTCGGCGTGATGATGGTGGTGCACTTCCTCTGGGCGCTGTTCATCGTCCCCGAGACCAAGGGACGCCCCCTCGAGGACATTCAGCTTTGAGCGAAACATGACGCTTGGAATCGACATCGGCACGACTTCCGTATCGGGCGTGGCAGTGGACGACGACGGCGCCGTCGCCGCCACCGTCACCCAGGCCCATGCGGCCGACATTCCCGGCCTCCCGCCCGGCGTCCACGCACAGGATCCGGCACGCCTTATGTCCGCCGTGGATCGCGTGATTGCTGCGCTGGAGGCGCAGGCCGGCGCGGCGGACCGCATCGGCTGGACGGGCCAGATGCACGGCGTCGTCGGCGTGGACCGCGACCTTCGTCCCGTGACGCCCTTCGTCACCTGGCGCGACGCGCGCCGCTTCGGCGGACGCGTGATGGCTGGCTGGGCCGCCGAAAAACGGCCGATCGCAGCCTGCCTGCCGATCTGCGGGCTGGCCATCGCCCGCCGCACGGGGCGGCGCGTGATCGATTCCACCTTCCTCCATTCATGGCATTTGGAGGAGGTTGAAGGGAAAGTGCCGCAGTCATGGTTGCCGACGTTGGACGAAACGTCCATGCTCGGCGACAACCAGGCCGGCGTGTACGCGGCGCGTGCGCTCTTCCCCGGCTGCGCGGTAGTCAACCTTGGCACGAGCGGGCAGTTGAGCGTGGTGGAGGACGCCCCCTTCCGTCCGTGGCACGAGGGCGCCCTCGAACGCCGCCCGTATCCCGACGGCAAGACGCTTCTCTGCCACATCTCGCTTGTCGGCGGCCGGGCGTTCGCGGACCTGCGCGACGAACTGGGCCTCACCTGGGACGAGATGAACGCGCGGGCGGAGTCCGACGAGCGCATCGTGCGCTGCATCCAAAGAATCGTCGACGACCTCGCCAACGGAATCGATTTGAACAGAGCGACTATGCTCGTCGGCGTTGGCAACGCCCTGACACGCAATCCCGCTCTGCGCCGTGCCGTGGAGCAGCGCTTCGGCATGCGCTGCGAGACCCCCTCCATCTCCGAGATGGCCGCCTACGGTGCCGCCATAGCCAGCCGCCGGAAATCCGACATGATTGCCCTGAACCGCTCTTCGGGTTCGCTCTCCGTCTGAACGAATCCCA
>JAFRNO010000185.1 GCA_017430155.1 Kiritimatiellia bacterium
CGCCGCTTGGCAAGACGCCAGTCGAGGTCGATCAGCTCGGCCACCTCGGGCGGCACGCTCACGGAGTCCTCCTCCAGCGGCACGAAGAGGCCCGCGCCGCGCGCCTGGTCCTTGCGCCAGAGCGACACGAGATGCCGGCGGATGAGCGTGACGAGGTAGGCGCGGAACGGCACGGGGCCGGGTTTGAAACGCCCTTCGCGCAGAACGTCCACGAGTTTCATCAAGACGTCCTGCACCACGTCGTCGGGGTCGCGCCCCGTGCCCTGCAGCTCCACGAACTTCCCGATCGCGGGCGCGTAGAGCTCGAAGAAGCGCACCCACGCGGCCTCGTCGTCGCCCGCCGTGCGCGCGGCGATCTGCGCGAGGAGCGTGACGGACGTCTCGGGGAACACGCTCATTGCGGCACCTCCTCCCAGCGGCCGTAGTCGGACGGCACGGCAAACAGCGAATCGAAATCGTCCTCCTGCGCGCGCGGCGGACGCAACGCCCACCATGCGGCGGCGAGGGCGAGCAGCGCCGCCACGCCGACGAGCGTCCACGCAAGAACGCGGTGGCGGTCGCGGGGCGACCGCCCTACCGGTACGGGGCCAGCCTCAGGGAGGTGGCGCGCGGCGGGATCGGCGGCGAGCAGCGGCGCGAGCGTCTCGTTCCAGGAGAGCTCAAACGGCTCAAGCAGGGCGAAGGCGTCCGTGCCGTCCTCGTACCAAATGCCCGTGAGGAGACGGAACATCAGGACGCCGAGCGCGTAGAGGTCGCCCGCCGCCGTCGCCTCGCCGCCGGCCTTCACCTCGGGCGGCAGGTAGCCGAGAGTGCCCATCACGGGACGCACCGCGCCGGGCGCGCCCGCAAAGGTCTGCGTGGCGAGTCCGGCCGCGGCGCGCAGGTCGCGGTTGAAGATGCGCGAGACGCCAAAGTCGGAGAGCACGACGCGGCCCGCACGGTCGACGAGCACGTTCTCGAGCTTCACGTCGCGGTGGACCACGCCCGCGGCGTGGATGTAGGCGAGGGCGTCGCGGAGGTCCGCGAACCTGGCGGCCGCCTGCGCCTCCGTGACGGTGCCCGCGCGGCGCGCGTCCTCCAGCGACTCGGGACGCCCCGCCGCGCCCAGCACGAGGTCCATCACGAAATACGGACGCCCCGTCGCGGCGTCCACCGCGAGGTCGTGCACGCGCACGAGGCGCGGATGGTCGAGCCGCGCGAGGAGGCGGCCTTCGGCGAGGAAACGCGCGCGGAGCGCGTCGGCCGCCGCCGCGTCGCGGCCGAACGCCTTCAGGGCATAGTGGACGCCCAGCTGCGGATGCTCGACTTCGTACACCTCGCCCATGCCGCCGCGGCCCAGGAGCCGGACCACGCGGTAGGCACCGAACGAGGTGGGAAGCGCATCCTGCATCAGACGTCAGTCTCGGAGCATCATGTAACGGCCCGCTCGGGGAGCGGGCCCTACCGGGTCGTTCCCTTCAGTGTCGCCAGCTGTTCCAGCTGCGCGTCCACGAGCTTGTCGCCCGTGGGGGCGGCGAAGCGCGACGAAAGCGCCTCGTAGCCGCCCTCGGAATGGGACTTGGTCGACGGGATGTAGCCCTCGCTGCCGTTGGTGAGGCAGGTGAAGACCGTCATGCGGAACGGCGAACGCACCTTGACCGCGCGTCCGATGTCGACGAACGGCTCGCACGGCACGCCCGCGAACGCCAGGCTGTCGCCGATGGCGAGCGAGGAGACGAGGATGTCGAAGTGGTCCGGTCCGTTCTTCAGCCGGCGCACGCGCGAGCCGGGGCTCGTGAGCGTCATGATCTCCATGTGGCCGAGCGGAATCTCGTTCTTGCGTCCGGCGTCGAACATCTCCACCCACTTGATCTGGTCGGCGGTCGGCAGGTTCGCGGGCATCGGATGGGGGGCGACGAGGCCGCGCACGGGGCCCGCCGGAATCTCCTCGCAGACGTCCCATATCGACATCGCCGCGCCGGCCAGCGCCCGGCCCATGTGAAGGGCGATCGCACGGGGCCGCGCCTTGCGCTCGGCGTTGAGCGCGGCGCGTCCGGGCGGCGGGAAGCGGTAGTGGTGGTTCACGTCGCCCTGCGCGCCGTTGAGGAAGAGGCACTTCACGCCGTCGCCGACTGCCGCCTCGAACGTGTTGCGCAGGACGCCCGGCCAGTCGGCGGAGTACTTCGTGCCGCTGACAGTGTCGGGGTGCACGCCGAAGTTGACGATGGCGATGTCGGGCGCGCCCGTGCGGCGGAAGCGGACGAGCTGCAGCGTCTCGTCGGGCGTGCCGAGCGGCTCCTTGACGTCGGGGTTCATGATGCCGGGGTTGGTGCGGACGGAGCCGTCCTTCATGCGGTAGCGGCGGATGAACGAGATGTTGCGGCAGACGGTCCGCGCGATGCCGATCTTCGCCGGGGCCATGTCGGCGAGCGCCGTCTTCGCGACTTCCGCCATCTTCTTCACGCGCGTGTCCGCAAAGGACATCACGAGCCGGTTCTCCTCCTCGGAGAAGCCGCCTCTCTTCCAGTCGGCGGGACCCGTGTGGATGTGCGTCGCGTGCACGTAGATCCGGTCGCGCGGGATGCCCGTCGCCGCGGTGATCGCCGGAAACGCCTTCTCCATGAAGGGATTGGTCAGGTGCAGGTCGTCGACGCAGTAGATGAGCGCGTTGTTCGTGCCGTCCGAGACGGCCACGCAGTCGATGTAGAGCGGGTCCAGCACCCCGTCCGAGACGCGGTGGGAGAAGTACCCGACGAGCGGGATTCCGAGCGGCGGCGTAGCTTCGATTCGGGCGAAGCCCGCCTTGAACTCCGCGCAAGCAGCCCCCGCCACGAGGGCGCAGACCAGCAGGATTGTCTTTTTCATGTTCATCCTTTCGTTGTTGTTTTGTGTTGAGTTGATTCCGAGAGCGCCCGTCGGACGGGACGGTCCCAAAAGCGCATCACCGCGTACGCGAAAGCGGCGAGGGCGAGGTACTCGCACACGCCGAGCGCGAAGCAGAATCCCGCCGAACAACTGGCGGAATGCGTCCGCACCCACCAGTTGTGGATCTTCATGAAGGGATAGTGCGACATGTAAAACGGATAGGAGAGCTCCGCGAAGAACGCGCACACCGCTGCAGTCTTCGCGTGCGCGACCTCCGTGCCGGCCCCGACGAGCAGCAGGAACGGGAACACCACCATCAGCGCCACCAGCTCGAACGCGCCGTTCTGGTACACGCCCCCGAACGGCATCGGCGTGAAGAGCACGAGCAGGAACACGCCCAGGCAGATCGGCAGTCCCCAGCGCGGGATCCGAATCTTCCATCCCGTCCGCGCAAGGAACATCCCGAAGAGGAACGGAAAGAACAGCCGCACGCACGCGCCGTAGAAATGGTCCGGCCGCAGACTCCACCCGATCTCGATCGAATCCCCCTTCCGCGCGGCGATCTCTGCAAGGAATGCACTGGAGGTTCCGAAGAGCGCGTTGAGATCAAAGTGAAAGACAAACGACATCGTCCAGAGTCCGGCGACGACGGAGAGGACCGCAAGCGCCACGCGCCCCAGCCGCCGTACGAAGAGCGCGTAGAGAATGTTCGCCAGATACTCGTAGGCAAGCGTCCACGCGCACGGGTTGAACGGCACGAGGAACCCCGAACCGGGATACGGCAGGAACAGAAAACCCGCGACCACCAACCCGGCAAACTCCCACGGCCCGAACGCTTTCAGCGCCTTGTCCCAGAGCGGACACCCCAGCCCCTGCGCGAAGAACACGATGAGGCCGATGACCGTGCCGGAGACGATGAGCGGATGCAACCGCAGGAGACGCCGCTTGAAGAAGGCCCCGATGCCCATCCCCTCCTTCCAGCGCCGGTCGTAGGCGTACGCCAGCATGTAGCCCATCAGGAGGAGGAAGAACTCCACGCAGAGATAGCCGTGTCCGCAGATCTGCGGCACGCCGGACGCGCCCGCCCGGTTCCAGCCGTACGGCTCGGACAGGTGGAAAAGCGGCACAAGCAGTCCGGCCACGCCGCGCAGCGCGTCGGCGATGACGTTTCTCCTTGGAACTTGTACCTGCATGGCCGCCATCAGTTGCGATTGACTTACCGCGCGGTGAAGTCGACGCGGATGTTCGAGAATCGGAACACCCAGTTCTTGCCGTCCCGGCACGGCGCGAGCCCCTCGCCCGAGAACCGCAGGTAGCGCGCGTCGGGCACGCCCACCACGGTCCGCAGGTCGATCGCGAGCGGCTGCTTCTTGTCGGCGGACTTGAGTCCCGTGCGGCGGGCCAGTTCGCGGAACTCGCCTGGCTTGTCGCCGCCCTCGATCACCACCGTGTCGGGGAACCCCTCTCCCGACGGGAAGAGCGTCACGGAATTGACCGAGACGATCGCATCGAGGTCGAGCGTCTGTGCGTAGCGCGCCGCCGGGTCGGTAAAGGGCTGGGACGTGACGAAGCCGAAGTCGCGCGTCTGCGGCCCCTTGGCCGCGCCCGCGTCGAACGTGGGATCGACCAGTTCCTCGGGCGGCACTGCGCGCGTGAAGAGATGGCGTCCGGGGCCGTACCGGCGCGGCCCCGCCCCCGGGCCGCCGTCAACATCCACCTCCGTCCCCTCGGGGACCGTGAAGTCGATGGTCAGCGTGCCGTCGGCGCGCCGCCACGCCACCTTGACGTTGCCGTGGGGCGTGGGCACCACGCCCTCGGCGCGCGTGATGGACGACGCCATCTGCGGGGCGATCGCGAAGACGCGGAAGCCGGGTTCGACCGGCTCGACGCCGAGCAGGTGGCTCGTGTAGAGGCCGGAGATCGTCGTGTCGGGATGCGATTCGTCCCACCATCCTTTCGTCGTGAGGTACATGCATTCCGTGCAACACCGCGCGCCCTTCCAGGTGGGGTCGATGAACGAGTGCCAGTTGCCGTCCGAGATCGCGCGCAGGCCTCCCTGCGTGAAGCCGTAGCGGAACTTGCCGCGCGCCACGAGCGACTGGAACTTGCCGACGCCGACGCGCCAGCAAGTTCGTGCGAGCGGAATCGCCTCCTCGCGCGTCGCGAAGCCGCTCGCGAGCATCATGGCGCAGCTCGCGCCGTCCGCGCCCTTCTCGCCGAGGACCGTGTTCCACTTCCCCGTGGCGGAATCCTTGAAGCGGGCGCGGATCGCCTGCGCGTGGCGATCGGCCATCCCCTGCAGTTCGTCCGCGCGCGCGGCGTGTCCCAGCGCGCGGGCGAGCTTCGCGCCGTCGCGCCAGCACATCCAGAAGATGACGTTCTGGTACACGCGCTTGCGCACATCGCCGCATTCCATCCGCATGGCGTGCTTGGACGTCTCGAACCGCGGCGCGAAGAGTCCGTCGTCGCCCATGCAAGACGCCAGGTAGCGCAGGTCGCGGTCGACCGCCGGCCAGAGCTCGCGCGCGAGCGCCTCGTCGCCGGTGAAGAGGTAGTGCTCCCACGCGCAGGGCACGAGCCAGGCGGAGAACTCGTCCGAGGCGAAGTGCCCGTAGTCGCCCGACATCGGCTTCACGTCGTTCTCGGCGTAGGGCGCGGCATGGCAGAAGCCCTCGGGCGTCTGGTTGAAGGCCAGCAGACGGAGCGCGCCCGCGAGGTAGGGGTCCTTCGGACCGAACGCGTCGTACACCGTGCGCTGCGCCCACCAGAGGTCGCCGCTCCACACGAGGCGGTCGCGCTTGCCGCCGTCCGCGAGGTACGGGATCGCGGTGGCGTAGACCCAGTTGACGGCCTTGCCGGACGGCGCGTCAATGAAATCGTCGCGCCACCGTTCCTTGCCGGACTTGTCCTTCACCACGACGGAATGGATCATCGGCCATTCCTCCTTCGCGAGACGGAATCCGAACCGTCCCGGCTTGAGCGCGATGCTCGCCGTCTTGATGACTCCGTCCGGCCCCTCCTGTTTGATCGTCTCCAGCATGTCGGGCTCGGCGTTGCGCCAGCCGGTGAACACCTTGAAGGCGCCGTTCGGGAAATGCGGGTTGAGGCGGAACTCGTACGTGACCTCCAAGGTTCCCTCGAAGTTCGGCACGAAGCGGCACCAGCCGTCGGCGGATCCCCTCTCAAGCTTGCGCGGGATCAGTACGCCCGCCACCACGCGCCAGGCGTCGGGGTTCGGGAACGAGGCGAGCTGGCACGTGCGCGCGCCCATATCCCACACGGCCTTCGCGCGCGGGTCGTCGCACGCGAACGAACCGACCGCGGGCGCCTCCGAGTAGACGCCCGCGTTCACGATGTCGAACGAGGAGAAGCGAACCGAGGTGCCGGGCGTGTCGAGCGCCACGCGCACGTAGCGTTCCTGTCCCTGGAGAAGCGGCGCGACGAACGTGCCCTTGCGCGGAATCGTATAGAGTTCGTGGCGATTGATGTTCGCGGGAAGGACCGGGTTGTCCACGTGCAGATAGTCCGCATGGTCCTCGCGCGAGAAGTCGCCGGTGGGCGAGAGGCCGTCCGGATGGGTCGCGTAGGAGAGGCGCAGCACAGGACGCGTTCCGTCCGTCGATGGCGTGAAATCCTTCACCTCGAAGACGGCGTAGCCGCCCACGGTCTGCGGGCCGAAGTCAATCACCTCGACGGGTTGATCGCCGCCCTTCCGCCAGTCAAGCGAGACGGAACGGCCGAATACCATCGCCGCCAGGGCGACACAACCGAAGCACAGGATTTTTTTCATGGCATGATGATACCATGTCCCACCCCCGCTGGCAAGCCGAAAGCAAAGAGTTCCGCTACCCCATTACACGCGCGCGAGGGTGTTCGCGCGTCAATATGTGAACTCGAGCTCGCTCTTCGGGCCGCCGCAGCCGAAACGAAAGATGTGCACGGCGCGCTGTACGGGCTTCACCGCCACGAGGTCGATCATCATGTCCCGCGCCCGGTTGAACTTGAGCTCGATCTTCGGGCAGCGCGCGCCCATCACGATGCAGTCGCGCGGCGTGGTGCCGTAGCCGGGGCGCGTGGTCCAGTTCACGCCGTCGATGTTCATGTGCCGCTCCAGGTGCGTGTGTCCGAAGAACGCACCCACGAACGACGCCTTGGCACCGGAGAAGTCCCACTTGATCTTGTCGTACTCGCCGGTGATCGGCGGGTTGTGGAAACCCTGCACGAGGCCGCCGCGGTGGTGCGCGAAGTCGTCCACGATCTGCATGAAGATCATCTCGCGTTTCATTGACGAC
Source organism: Kiritimatiellia bacterium (assembly GCA_017430155.1). Lineage (GTDB taxonomy): Bacteria > Verrucomicrobiota > Kiritimatiellia > RFP12 > UBA1067 > RUG572. The sequence goes on from JAFRNO010000185.1 coordinate 7,137, forward strand.
GGCTCCAGGAACCGACGCCAGCAGCCGAGGATGTGCGGCGCCTGGATGTGCTGCATCACGGCCACGTGCCATCCCTCCGGCGCGGCGAGGAAGGTGTCCGCGAGGAACTGGAGCTGCTCGCGCGACATGCCGCCGTACCCTTCGTCCGACGTGTTGAGGAACACCATGCGGAACTTCTTCGCAGGGATGTCGTAGTAACCCCACGTGCCGCAGGCGGACAGCACGATGTCATGCCCCTTCCCCTTGTTGACGCCGCGGTTGAAGGTGTCGCCGAACTGCTGGGAGGTGTAGCGTCCCTTGGCGTGGTCGTGGTTGCCCATGCTGAAGAGCGTCGGCAGCGGCTCCTTCTCGTACACCTTCACGAACCCGTCGATGACCGCCTGCACCTTGGGCCATTCCGGCGCGGCGCCGAGGATGTTCACGTCGAAGTCCATGTCGCCCAGGTTGGCGAGGAAGTCGGAGCCCGTCGCGTGCGCGATTGCCCGCTGGAAGATCACGTGGCTCTTGGAGTCGCCCCAGTTCGGCGCCTCGGCGTTGAAGCCGGGGGCGTGCGAGTGGATGTCCGTGATGAGCGGGAACGCCACCGTCTCGTCGGCCCCCTTCCACGCCCTGTACCGCGCGGTCCCCTCGCGGATCGCCGCCACCGCCCATTCGGGCAGCGGGATGCCGTCGACCGTCCAGGCCGGTGCCGCGTTGAGGCGCGCGGCCGCGGTCGCGGCGGTCATGCCGAGGAATGTGCGTCTAGAGAACTTCATCTGCCGATCCTTTCTTTCAACCCCCTGACGGGGCTGGAGCGCATACATTATACCACAGGTTCCGCCGTGCCTCCGCCCGTCTGACCTAACAGTGGTAGAAAATCACGGGGAGTAGCCCCTTGAAATCTCGACCTAACAGTAGCAGAAACCGAGCGGCCTCGTCCTTCGTACCCGAAACCATGGGGACTGTCCCCCTAAAACAGAAGGGGAAACCCAGGGGACAGTCCCCACACATAAAAACTGTAAACCCTGGGGACTGTCCCCTTGATCTCCTTGAACCCCTGGTGCCTGTCCCCAGGTCTCCTCGCGGGAAACCCTGGGGGCTGTCCCCTTGGGGAACCCGAGAATTCTTAGGGACTGTCCCCTTAGTTCTCCACTTGCTCTCCTCAGAGGGACAGATTCTTTGTATTTTACTTGCACCGATTTCAATACAAATTTTTTACAACATTTTTTGATTCATTTTACACTTTCACCTCTAGAAAGTTAGCTAAGTTAATGTTATCCTTTTCGCGTGACGTGCCCGTAGGTGCGTTCCGAGGATTTCGGGGCGTGCGGGTGCACAGAACCAGCGACGGGATCAGTCCCTGCCGCACGGAAACGGAGGAAACAAAAATGGCAAGAAAGAACAGGATTCATGTGCCGAATGGCACGTATCACGTGACCTCGCGCCTTACGGAGCGGGCCCACTGGCTGCACGATCCGTCATTCAAGGACATGATTGTGAGCTGGATGCACGACGTGGCCGAGTTCACCGGGATCCAGCTACTAGCCTGGTGCGTGATGGACAACCACTTCCACATGCTCGTGTACGTGCCGGAGGTTCCGGATGAATATCGTCTCGACCCGTCCGAAAGCCCTGACGCCTATGCGTTCAGCATGCGTCCGGCCGAGTGCAACCCGCCGCTCTGGTCCCCCGCCGGCGACGTTCCGGCGGACGCCGCCCCGCGCCGTCCGCCTACGGGCTTCACGCTCCCCGACGACGAGATGGTACGCAGGCTGGGCGCGCTCTACGGTGAAAAGCGTGCAGACGCGTTTGCACGCCGGTGGGAGAGGTTGCGGGCGAAAGGCCAGGACTCCACCGTGGAGGCCGAGAAGAAGCCGTTCCTCAGGCGCATGTACAGCCTCTCGCCGTTCGTGAAGACGATCAAGGAACGCATCGCCCGCCATGTCAACTCCACGTTGGGACGGAGCGGCCATGTCTTCGAGGGGCGTTTCTTCAGCGGTCTCGTGGAGGAGGGCAAGGGCGCGTGCATGGCGTCCCTGTAC
>JAFRNO010000186.1 GCA_017430155.1 Kiritimatiellia bacterium
ACCTATTCGCTTGGCGGCGGCCCGCTCGCCACGACCGCTTTCTCGGTGAACGGCAACAATGACGGGACAAGCCCTGCGTCGCTCACGATCGGCAACGCGGTCTCCGCCCAGGAGTTCTACTTCAGAGGCACGGTCTTGATTGCGAACGGCGGTTCGCTGACCGTCGGCACGTACCAGCCGATGACGACGGGTACCGCCGGGGTGGATGCGGCGAAGGTGGTCGTGCAGACGGGGGGCACCCTTGAGGTGACGAACTTTACGACCGGCGTCGTGAACAATTACTCCACGCTCTATGTCGACGGCGGTTTGGTGAAGCACGCCCTGACGCGGTACCAGGACCACAGGGCCTTCTCAAAGAGCCACATCAAGGTCGGGCCGAACGGAATGCATGTAGGCGAGGCGAAGGCAGGACAGATGTCGTTCCTGCCCTACCCGGTGGAGAGCGGCGGCGATACGGACGGCGGCGTGTGGGTGGAACCGCACTCGGGCTACTATCTCCTCTACGGAAGCAACACCTACAAGGGGGGCCTTCACCTCATGCCGGGCGGCGGACAGGTCGGCATCCAGAGCGACGGCAATCTCGGCGCGACGACCTCTGCTCCGACGAACAGCATCATCTGCGAGGGCGACGGGACAACGAAGACAGCTCCTGTCATCGTCTCGCACAGCCAGGGTGCCGTCACCTTGGGCGCGAACCGCGACATGCTGATCGGCGACAACGCGATGCTGCGGCTTTCAACCTACTCGGCGTCGTCGCGGCTGGTCTTGCGCGGCGCGATCGACTGCGTGAACCGCGAGAACGGCGTGCTGAAGATCGGCGATTACAGCTCGGGAGCCGTCGTGCTGGAGACGACGGGCGGGCGTACCAACCATTTGGGCCGCCTGTTCGTCACCCAGCCGCTGATCATCGGCGGCGGCACGACCCTGCTGGAGAACACGACGAAGCTCGCGCGCGGCACCGGTGGCAACGACGAGAACTGGTCCATCAATGACGGAAGCCCCTTGCACATATCCGGCAGCGGGCACCTGATGGTGACGGGCGGCGTGCTGAAGGTGCTGGGAAGCCGCTCCGTCTGCATCAGCGCCAACATGACGGTTTCGGATGGCGGTTTCGTCGACTTGACGGGACGTGAAGTCCTGTACAGCTACCAGGGCCCGGCCACCACGACGATCCGCAACGGCGGCAAATTGGCCATGTGGAGAGTCCGGAATGCGGGCGACAACGGCGCCTATTATACCGACGCGACGAAGTCGGTCATCAACGTCGAGACGGGCGGCGTGCTGCGAGTCACCGAGAAGATGCATGTCACGGCCGACAACAAGAGGGCGACGCTCAACTTCAACGGCGGCAGGCTTGAATGGGCCGGAGGGACCTATTTCGAGGGGGATGGCAGCTATCAATCAATGTCCAGAAACGGGCTTCAGGTCTATGTCAAGGAAGGCGGGATGGTCGTTTCGAACAACGCGACGTTCTATTTCGGTCCGTCCATCAGGTCTGGAGCCGACCAGGACGGCGGCATCACGAAGTGGGGTACGGGCGAGATGGCTCTCTGGAACCCGACCAAGACGTTTAACGGCCCGATCCGGGTCATGCAGGGCAATTTCGCCACGTTCGGCAGCATGCGGAATCCGATCAACACGAACTGCACGGTCTGCTTGAACGCGGGCGCATATTTCCGCGCGAACACGTCCTACCACACGTTCGCACGCATCGAGGGCAGCGGAGCGTTCACGCAGAACACCGACCGCAACCTCACGGTCTGGCAGGCGATCGCGCCGGGCATGGGAACGAACACGCTCGGCACGCTGACCGTCTCCGGCGGCCCGATCAACATCGCGGACGGCGTGGCGCTCGAGATTGACGTCGATGCGGCGGGCAACAGCGACTGCCTCAGCTATCAGGGCGAGCTCGACCTCTCGAAGATGTCGCTCCGCGTCAACGACCTCGCGAAGCTGAACACGGAGAAGAAGTACGTCATCGCCAGCAACCTGATGGACGCGACGGGCGATTTCGCCTCCTCGAACCTGCCGAACGGCTGGTTCACGAGGTACGACGCGGCGCAGCACAAGCTCATCGTGTACTTCCAACGCGGCACGGTGCTCATGGTCCGATAGCGGGCAAAGCTTGAATCCGGAAAGGAACCGAACATGGAAGAGACAAATGAAAAAGTGGTGACGCGGGACGTCAAACCCTGCGCGTATGCGAGTGTTTTCTTGGCAGTAACGGTCGCATGGTCCGTTTCGGTGGTTCAAGCCGCGCCGCTGGACGTGGGGTTCGACGCGGACGTGGTGGTGAACGTGGCCGACAGCGCTACGCGGACGCAGACGGAGGCCGTGCGGCAAGAGGGCGCGTCGCACATCATCAAGACCGGCGGCGGCACCTGGTCGTTGCCGCTCACCGCGTTCCGCCAGCGGACGCCGTTCAACATCGGCGTGCGCGGCGGCACGCTCGCGCTCTCGAAGGGCAACCTCGCGCCGACGGTCGCGAAGCCGACCGCCGT
>JAFRNO010000187.1 GCA_017430155.1 Kiritimatiellia bacterium
ACGCAGCTGAGGAACTCGTACGTCTTCGCCCAGTCGCCGGGGTCCGGATACCACTCGTGGAGCGGTTCCCGCGTCGCGTTCCTGAAGAAGTTGGGGCACTCCCCGTCGGCGCGGTCCCAGTCGGGCAGCATCTCGGCGGCGAAGTCGAGGTAGGTACGGTTTCCCGTCTCCTCGTAGAGCATGACGAGCGGCTTGAGGATCGACATCGAGGGAAGGCCGTGCATCGTGAGCGTGCCGGTGTCGTGGAGCTTCAGGTTGCGGCGGTGCAGCATGTTGATCAGCTGCTTCATCTGGCGCTCGACGGAGTCGAGGATCTCCTTGTCGCCCGTCGCCTTGTACGCCATCAGCATGCCCCACATCGCGTACTTGCGGTTCCAGATGTTCCAGACGGGATACCAGCCGTAGGTCTTCCGCGTCTGCTCGGGATCGACGATCGAGACGAGCTCCTTGTCCTTGTAGCTGCCGAGGTAGCCGTCGGGGTCCTGCGTGGCCATCAGGCGGTGGCATTCCTCCTGCACGAACTTCGTGAACGCCGGGTCGGCGAGGTAGTCGGCCACGCGCGCGGCGGAGAGCATCTGCTTGCCCCAGAACTCGCCGCGCCAGACGCCGCCGTGCCCCTTGCAGTCGTCGTCGCGGTCGACGAACGCGCGCCGCGCCTCGGCGAACACGTTCAGCTTCGCGAAGTCGCTCGTCAGCCGCGCGCGGATGAGGTCGTTCATCTTCACCGCGGGCACGCCCTTGAGGCGCACGTCCCGCAGCCGCGGGGTCTTCATGGCGTCTTCAGCGCCAAACATCAGGAAGGCCGCGCAGACGGCCACCACCAGCAGAATCTTTTTTTTCATGCGCACAGTATACCACATTGTTCGTGGTTCGTGGTTCGCGGTTCGTGGTTCGTTAACACTGGATCGCCGAAAGGACGGCGGCGACGGCTTCGGCGGGAGGAACCTTGCGCACGGGCTGGCCGTGCACGTAGAGCAGGAACTCGCCGTTCCCGCCGCAGAGCGCGACGTCGGCGTCCTTCGCCTCGCCCGGGCCGTTCACGGCACAGCCCATCACGGCCACGTGCGGCAAGGAGATGTTTGCATGCGCCCGCTGATAGCGTTCCAGTGCGGCCTCCACCTCTTCGGCCACGCGGCGCACGTCCACGCGCGTGCGTCCGCATGTGGGGCAGCTCGTCACGGATGGACCCGGCGCGCGAAGGCCCAGCGCGCGGAGGATCTCCAGACCCACCTTCACCTCACGCTCCGGCTCGTCGGTGAGCGACACGCGGATCGTGTCGCCGATGCCTTCGGAGAGCAGGATGCCGAGCGCCACCGAAGAGCGTACCGTGCCCGGCAGGAACGTCCCCGCCTCCGTCACGCCGAGATGGAGCGGACAGTCCGTCCGTTCCGCCAATTCGCGGTAGGCCGCCACCGTGCGCGGCACGTCGCTCGCCTTCACGGAAATCGCGATGTCGCGGAAACCCTCGTCCTCCAACAACTTCACGTGCTTGAGGGCGGATGAAACGAGCGTCTCGCCCTTTTCCAGGCTGCCGCCGTTCACGCCCACGCGGATCGGCACGCCCTTCGCCTGGGCCGCGCGCGCCACGGCACGGACGTTCTCCGCGCCGCCGATGTTGCCGGGGTTGAGGCGCAGGGCGTCCGCGCCCGCCTCAATGGCCGCAAGCGCACACCGGTAGTCGAAATGGATATCCGCCACGAGCGGCACGGGGGAGGTCTTGCGCACCTCGCCGAGGACGCGCGCGGCGTCGAGATCCGGCACCGTCAATCGCACGAGGTCCGCGCCCGCCTCGGCGCACCGCGCGATTTGGGCGGCGAGCGCCGCCGCGTCATGCGGGTCGGCGGTGGCCATCGTCTGCACCGAAACCGGCGCGCCGCCGCCGAGCGGCAGGCCCCCGATGCGCAGTGCGCGCGTCTGGGCACGCGTGAACACGGATTATTTCTCCTGCGGCGCGTCCGGAGGCCGCGCCCTACCGGCGGGATCTTGAGGTGCACCAAGTTCGAAGGCCGGCTTGAAATTCTCGAGCCGTTTCAGCCGTTTCTCTTCCAGCAGGACCTTCTTCTCCAGCTCTTCCCTCGCCTTGTGCATGCGGCGGCTACGCGTCACGTCGCGCCACACGAGCGTGACCATCAGCGCGAGGAAGAGGCACATGAAGACCATCGAGAGATTGTCCACGATCTTGCGCGGCACGGGGCGGCGGAAGATGAGCGCGATAAGGGAGAAGAGGATGAGTCCGCCGTCCAGAACGGGAATCGGCAGAAGGTTCAGCACGGCCAGGTTGACGTTGAGGAACCGCAGGAACCCGATCGCATCCCAGCGGTCGTGCCGCACCTGGCGGTAGAGGCCCTCGGCGATCATCACGGGGCCGCCGAGGCTTCTCGCGGTGGAGCCGGCCTCTTTTGGCGTGACGAGCGCCTTCAAGACGCGCGCCATCGAGCCCGCGTCCCACGCGAGCTGGCGGAGCGGGTTGCGGTCCGGCATCCAGGGGGCGTAGCTGCGGGTGCCCGTGGTGGAAAGCGCGCTGATGAGATAGCGGTCCGGCATGTCCTTGTCGCGCTGCGGCGTAATGGTGAGGACCACGTTCGTGCCGCCGCGCTCGACGACGAACTCCGCCGGGCGCTCGGCCACGATTTGGACCTCCGTCATCAAGACCGTCCACGTGTTCACGGCATGGCCGTTCACGGACAGCACGCGGTCGCCGACCTTGAGTCCGGCCTTTGCGGCCGGTCCGTCGTCGACAAGGCCGCCGATCTCGGCGGAAAGGACGCCGAAATGCGCGCCCGGCGCGGCGGAGAGGACGAGGGCGAGCACGACGGCCAGCACCATGTTGCCGAACGGTCCCGCGAACGCCACGACGATCTTCTTCCAATTCGCCATCGGCACGACGGGTTCGGCGTCCGCTTCTTCGGCGTCCGCGCCGTCCTCGCCTTCGGCCTGCGACCCCTGCACGCCCGCCGTGCCGGCGGGATCGAGCTGCGGAAGGGCCACATACCCGCCGAACGGGATGATGGAGATGCGGTACTCCACGCCCTTCCACTTCTTCTTCCAGAGCGCCGGGCCGAAGCCGATCGAGAACGTGTCCACCCGGAATCCCAACAGCTTCGCGGCGAGGAAATGCCCGAATTCGTGGATGAAGATCGCGAACGAAAACAGGAGGATGCAGGCGAGAATCGCCAGCACGGTAATCAGGAATTCCATTTTTCTGCCAACTTTCTTCCGGCCGCGTCGGCGGCGAGGATGTTTTCAAGCGAGTCGCACGGCAGGTCCGGCGCGGCGTCCACCGCGTCCGCGACGAGCCGCGGGATGTCCGTGTACGAAATCGAGCCTGCAAGGAAGCGGGTGACCGCCACCTCGTCCGCCGCCGAAAGCGCGGCGGCGCGCGTGCCGCCCGCCTCCGCCGCCGCGCGGACAAGGCGCAGGCAGGGGAACCGGTCTTCGTCCGGCGCGCGGAACGTGAGCGCGCCGAGCCGGACGAGGTCGAGCGGCGCGCGGTCGGCCGGCAGGCGGTCCGGCCAGGAAAGCGCGTACTGGATCGGCACGCGCATGTCGGGCGGCGAGAGCTGCGCAAGCGTGGCGCCGTCCGCGAAGGTGACGAGCGAATGGACGACCGACTCGGGATGCACCACCACGTCGATGCGGTCCATGGGCACGTCGAAGAGCCACCGCGCCTCGAGCATCTCGAAACCCTTGTTCATCATCGTCGACGAGTCCACGGTCACCTTCGGCCCCATGTTCCAGCGCGGATGGCGGAGCGCCTGCGCGGGCGTGACGGCGGAGAGGTCTGCCGGCGCGTCGAGGAACGGTCCGCCGCTCGCCGTGAGGACGAGACGCTCGACGGGTGCGCGTCCGGGAGACTGGAGACACTGGAAGATCGCGCTGTGCTCGCTGTCCACGGGCAGGATGCGCACGCCCTTCTCCCGCGCGCGCGCCGTGACCAGGGCACCGGCGGCCACGAGAACCTCCTTCGTGGCGAGGGCGACGGACATCCCCTTCTCGATCGCCGCCAGCGCCGGGGCGAGGCCGGAAAGGCCCACGGTCGCCACGAGCGCGACGTCGGCGTCGTTCTCCTCGACGGCGCGCAGGGCGGCGTCCTCCCCCACGTACGCGCGCGCGCCGAACGCGCGTGAGAGAGATTCGGCGGCGGCGCGGTTCGACCGCGCCGCCAGCGCCACCACCTTGAATTCCCCAGGATGGGCGCGCACGACGTCGCACGCGCCCGTCCCGATGGATCCGGTGGCACCGAGGAGGATGATCCGCTTCAACGGCGCCTCAGCCCTCGACGGCCTTGATGAGGCCCTTGAAGTAGCCGATGGACTCCGCGACGCCCGCGAGGTTGTCCTTGAAGTCGCGCTCGTACTCGAGCGAGCAGCAGCCCGTGTAGTTCACCTCGACGAGCGCCTTGACGATCTCCCACATGTCCATGTCGCCGCGCGGCATCGGAACGGCGATGTTCTTCTTCGGGTCGAACTTCACGTTCTTGATGTGCATGTCGTAGATGCGGCTGCCGTACTTGCGGATGGAGTCCGCGGGGTTCTGCCCGGCGCGGAAGTCGTGGCCGATGTCGAGGCAGAGGCCCATGCGCGCGTCGAGGTCCTTCACCATGTTGAAGGCGCTCTCGCCGGTCGGGAAGCAGTAGGGGATGTCCGGGCCGTGGTTGTGGATGGCGATGCGCATGTCGTACTCCTTGCAGAGCCCCGCGAGGTACTCGCAGCGGGCGCGGCTGTGGAAGCGCACCTTCTTCTTCTTGCCGCCGACCTCCATCTCCTTCTCCTCGGTCGGCACCGCCACGACCGTCTTCACGCCGATCGCGGCCGCGTAGTCGAACGCCTTCTTGGCCTCTTCGTTCGAGGCCATGTAGATCGGGCCCACGCCGTAGCCGGTCACGCCGTGGTCCGCGCACTTCTTCTTGAACTCGGCGATCTGCGCGGGCGTGGAGTCGAACGGCAGGTGGAAGTTCTTGATGCAGAGGTAGTGCACGTCGAGCCGCTCGAGGAAGGCGAGCGTCTCGTCGATGCTGAACTTGTTGTAGGTGTAGCCGGCGACGCCGAGCTTGAACGGCACCTTGCCTTTCTTGCAGCAGCCTGCGGAGGCGCACTTGGCGCCCGTGGTCTGGCAGCCGGCCGCGAGCATCGCAAGCGCGCCCAGGCCGAGGAATGAACGGCGGTCCATCATGGTGTTTTTCTCCTTATTACTTTTCGTCGTTGTAGAGTTGGAAGGCGTCCTGCGCGCTGAGGCCCTGGTGGACGACGGCGGAGATCGCCTTCATCATCGCCAGCGGCTTCGCGCTCTGGAACACGTTGCGGCCCATGTCCACGCCGGCGGCGCCGGCCTGGATGGCCTTGTAGGCGAGCTCGAGGGCCTTGTCCTCGGGCAGCTTCTTGCCGCCCGCGATCACGATCGGCACCGGGCACTGCGCAACGACCTTCTCGAAGCCCTCCTCCGTGTAGTAGGTCTTCACGAACGAGGCGCCGTTCTCCGCGCAGACGCGCGTCGCGAGGCCGAAGTAGCGCGCGTCGCGCGCCATGTCCTTGCCCACGGCCGTCACGCCGAGCACGGGGATGCCGTACTTCGCGCCCATGTCCACCGTGTGCACGAGGTTGTGCGTGGTGATCTGCTCGCTCGCCTTGTCGCCGCACGCGACCATCACGGCCATCGCGCTCACGTTGAGGCGGATCACGTCCTCCACGTCGTACACGCGGTTGAGGTTGAGCTCCGTGAGGATCGTGGTGCCGCCGTCCGTGCGCAGGCACACGGGCTTCGAGGTCGTGGGCGGCACGACGCTCCGCAGCACGCCGCGCGTGCACATGAGGCAGTCGGCGTACTCGACGAGCGGGTTGATCGTGAGGTCGATGCGCTCGAGGCCGCTCGTCGGCCCCATGATGAAGCCGTGGTCGAACGCGAGCATCACGGTGTGCCCGGTCTTCGGGTTGAAGATGCGCGAGAGGCGGTTCTTCACGCCCCAGCCCTGGTTCTCGTTGCCTTTGAGGAAGAACGCCTCGTTCTTCTGCGGCGTTCCGATGCCGTAGGCGGCGGCGTCCTTGAATCCATCCATATCAGCCATTGTTGACTCCTGTTTGTTTTAAAACCGTTTGGCAGGAAGGACAGAGGACAAAAGACGGAGGACAAAGGCTGGAAACGCAATCCTTTGTCCTTAGTCCTTTGTCATTTGTCCTTCATCCGTCTTTTAACCAACTACGAAACAGCTCCAGATATCCGCGTTGCTCGCGGCGCCGGCGTCGACCGGCCCGATCGACCGCGCGCCGAGGTTCTTCGCGCGGCCAAACTTCGCCTGCATCTGCGCGGTCGCCTCGCTTCCGGCCTTCGCGGCGGCGGCGGCGGCGGCGAACATCGCCGGCTCGCCCTCGGCGGCGTGCGCCTTGAGCGCCTCGACCGCCGGGATGAGCGCGTCCATGAACGTCTTGTCACCCACCTTCGCCTTCGTGGCGAAGCCGAGCTCCTCGAGGCCGGCCGCGAAGAGATCCGCGACGCCCGCCGCGTCCAGCTCCGTCACGCCCGCGTCCACGGCGTCCGCCATGCCCTCGAAGAGCGTGCCGTAGAGCGAGCTCGTGGAGCCGGAGACGTCGGATTCGAGGTGCGACACCATGTCGCCGAGCAACGACTTGAAGTCTGCTCCCTGCGCGGCGGCGAGCGCCCGCGTGGCCGCGACGATCGCCTCGCCGTGGTCGCCGTCGCCGCCCGCAGCGGCGTCGAGCGCCGAATAGTCCTTCTCGCGGGCGGCGGCCTTCTCCGCGGCCCGCGCCCACACCTTCCTGAACTGGTCGAGTGTCATGTCGGTTCCTTCCTGGGAGGGCTACGCGCGGAGGTACGGCTGCGTCCACGCCACATGCACCTTCGGGTGCTGGAAGGCGGTCACCGGCGGGCGTTCGGGCGAGAGGATGCGCGCGCGCACGTAGAGGTCGTCGGGCTTCATCGTGTAGGAGGCCTTCACGCCCTCGCCGATGCCGCCCGAGACAGTCTTCGCGATACAGCCGATCTTCTTGTTGTCATAGACATTGATCGTGCGGGCGTAGACCTTCTGCTTGTCCTCCGGCGCGTCCGGCGGCTCGATTGAGACGGTGCCGACGGGCTTCTCGGAGAAGTCGCGCTTCGTGACGATGAACTGGATCGTGCGGCAGAGGTTCTTCTTGCCGGCGACGGACACGGAGAGCGTGCCGCTCGCGGCGTCGAAGGAGAAGTCCTCGGGCTGCACGCCCTCGCACGCGGCGAAGTCGCCGGCCTTCATCGCGCGGATCAGCGCCTCGGCCGTCAGCTCCTCGGCGCGCACAAGGCTCCAGGCGTTGTACGGAATGCAGTGGATGCCGGGCGGCGAGTGGCTGACGGTGCCGAAGTAGCCATGCGTGTCGTCGTTGCCCACGCCGTAGAGGAGCGGCTGGCCGCGGCGCGCACGGAACGCGTTCACCGCATCCCAGAAGCGGTCGGTCGCGAAGCCGTCGCTCGGCAGGCCCTTCCCCGGGGCGTACGGGCTGCCGCCGTTGCAGACCTCGAAGAAGCGCACCTCGGGGTTCGCGACGAGATCCTCGGG
>JAFRNO010000188.1 GCA_017430155.1 Kiritimatiellia bacterium
CCGCGCGGGCGACGGCCGCCACCACGAGGAGCGCCGCCACCGCGCCGATGAACGACGCCGTCGGCAACACGAACGCGCCCGCCGCCGCGAGTCCCGTGGCGAGCACGAACGACGCCGCGAGCGACGCGCCGCCGGAAAGGCCCAGCACGAACGGGTCCGCGAGCGGGTTGCGCAGCACGGTCTGGAGCACCGCGCCCGCGAGCGCGAGGGAGGCGCCCACCAGGAGTCCGGCAAGAACGCGCCACAACCGCAGCCAAAAGAGGGCGTCCGTTGCGGCTCGCGAGGACGCTCGCCCTCCCGCTGCGGCTCGCGAGGACGCTCGCCCTCCCGGTGCGGCGAGTTGCTGGCGTAAATTGGCAATGGCTTCCGGCAGCTTCGGCCCCAGGCGCGTGAGGTCGTAATCCATGCTGAAGTCCACCTCGCCGTCGGGCGCGAGCTTCAGGCGCGACTCCGGCGACAGCACGAAGTAGCCGGTGCGGTTCGTGACGGCGTTCGCGCAGCCGACTTCCGCGAGCACGTCGTCCGGCAGGGTGTCGCGTCCCGCGACGATCATCGGCTCGCGCTGCACGACGGCGAGCATCCGGCGCGGCGCGAGGCCGCAGAGCGCGGCGAGGCGCGCGCGCATCGGCGCGTAGTCCGCGAGGCGCTCGCACGGGAACTGCAGCACGCGGATGCCGAGCCGTTCGAGGCGGTTCGACATCGACGGGTCGGAGATGTACGTCATCAGGACGTGCGTGGGCGCGAGGGCCACGATGCGCTCGAGGGACGGCGCGGAGTACGCGCCCACGCTTGGCAGGTTCGTGGCCGCGGCGGGATAGAGGCACGCGGAGCTTCGTCCCACGAGACACCCCTCGCCGCCGAGGTCGAAGATCGTCTCCGTCGCGGCGGGCGCGCAGCTCACGATGCGCGGCGCACCATCTGCCGCCGCATCGCACGCGGCGGCCAGCAGGAGCGCAACCGCGCAAACTCGGAGCACACCCTGCACGCGCTATTTCAGCATGAGCGCCGTGAGGAGTTTCGTGAAGCGCGCGGGATCGGGAACCGCCGACCCCTCCGCGATGAGCGCCTGGTCGTAGAGGAGCTCCACGGCGTCCTTCAGCTCGTCGCCGGCAAGGCCCTTCATCTTCGCGACGAGCGGATGGGCGGCGTTGACCTCGAGCGTGCGTTTCTCGTGCGGGACCTCCTGGTTCATCGCGCGCAGCATGCGCTCCATCGATGCGGAGAGCGCGTTCGCGCCCGCCACGAGGCAGCACGGGCTGTCCGCGAGGCGCGTCGACACGCGCACGTCGGCCACCTGGTCCTTCAGCTGCTCCTTCACGGCGTCGAGGAACGGCTTGAGGTCGGCGGACGCCTTTTCGTTCGCCTCCTTCTCGGCCTTCTGCTCCTTCTCGCTGCCGAACTGGACGTCGCCCTTCGCGATGTCCACGAGCTTCTTGCCCTCGTACTCGCGGAAGCTGTCCACGAGCCACTCGTCCACGGGATCCACGAAGAACAGCACGTCGCAGCCGTGCTTGAGCGCCTGCTCGATCTGCGGCGAGTGGCGCGCCTCCTCGAGGCGTTCGGCGGAGAGGAAGTAGATGTCCTTCTGGTCCTTCGGCATCGCCTTGACGTACTCGTCGAGCGACACGAGCTTGCCGGCCTCGGTCTTCGCGCTCGGGTAGAGGGCGAGCTTCTTGATGCGGTCGGCGTTCTCCCAGTCGGTGTGGATGCCCTCCTTGAGGACGCGGCCGAAGGTCGTCCAGAACTTCAGGTAGTTCTCGGCGCGCTTCTCCTTCATCTCCTGGAGGGTGGAGAGGATCTTGGACGTGACGGCCTGCTTGATCTTGCGGATCACGGCGTCGTCCTGGAGCATCTCGCGCGACACGTTAAGGGGGAGGTCGGCCGAGTCCACCACGCCCTTCGCGAAGCGGAGGTATTCGGGGAGGAGCATCTCGAAGTCGTTGCCGATGAAGACGTTGCGCACGTAGAGCGAGAGGCCGTGCTTCGTCTGGGGCATGTAGATGTCCATGCCAGCCTTCTCGGGCAGGAAGAGGAGCGCCTTGAACTCGACCTGTCCCTCGCCGGAAAAGTGGATCGTCTCGAGCGGGGCGGTGTAGTCGTGCGTGAGGTGCTTGTAGAACTCGTCGTACTCCTCCTTCTTCACGTCCTTCTTGGGGCGCTTCCAGAGCGCGACCATCGTGTTGAGGGGCTTCGGCTCCTCGGGCTTCTTCTCCTCCTCGCCCTCTTTCTTCTCCTCGTTCTTCTCGGGCAGGCCCTTGAAGTAGATCGGGTAGGCGATGAAGTCGGAGTAGTTCTTCACGAGCTCGCGCACGCGCCATTCGTCAAGGTACTCGTCGAACTCGTCGCGGAGGTGGAGCATCACGCTCGTGCCGTAGTCGTCGCGCACGCCGTCCTCGACGGTGTAGGCGCCCGTGCCGTCCGACTCCCACTGGTAGGCGGCGTCGCCGCCGCGCTTCCTGGAGACCACGCGCACCTTGTCGGCGACCATGAAGGCGGCGTAGAAGCCCACGCCGAACTGTCCGATGAGCTCGGGCAGGTTGGCGCCGCCCTTCTCCTTGAGCGCCGCGCGGAAGGCCTTCGTGCCGGAGGAGGCGATCGTGCCGAGGTTCTTCTCGAGGTCGTCGGCGTCCATGCCCGCGCCGTTGTCGGAGACCATGAGCGTCTTCGCGTCCTTGTCCGCCACGATGTCGATGCGCCAGGTCGGGTTGTCGGCCACGAGCTCCTTCTGGGTGAGGCCCAGGTACTTCGCGCGGTCGATGGCGTCCGACGCGTTCGACACGAGCTCGCGCAGGAATATCTCCTTCTTCGAGTAGAGCGAGTTCACCACGAGGTCGAGCATTTCCTTGATCTCGGCCTTGAACAGATGGTTCTTCTTTTCCATTTCAATCATTCCTTTTTCTAAATCTCTCCACTTCTCCGCACCAACCACCAAACCCAACGACTAAGAACTATTCACTATTCACTTTTAACTATTCACTATCAACAAATCTCCATGGCAACGCGCGGCGAATAAGCCAGATTCTGTTCACCGCCGCGAGGCGGCTCCGGTCATTCATCTAAGCAATCAACCCGGGATTTCACCGCGCCTCCGGGCCGGAACCAGGTCCCGGCCCCGGGAGGGCGAACCGGACGGGCCGCCCGTTCAATCCCCTATTTGATCTTGCTCCGAGGGGGGCTTGCCATGCGGGCGGGGCTCTCGCCCCGCCCCGGTGGTCTCTTGCACCGCCTTTTCACCCTTGCCGCCTCGCGGCGGCGGTCTGTTTTCTGTGGCGCTTTCCATCCGCGGCGCTTGCCGCCGCGTTCCCGGCTTTGACGGCCGGGCCCTCTGCCCTGCGGAGTCCGGACTTTCCTCACCCTTGCGGGCGCGACCGGTCACGCGCGCGGAGCCATGGAGAAAAAATGTCAAAGATCGCGGTAGAGGATGCGGCCGCACATCGTGCAGACCACCGGCCCCTGGACCGTTCCGCCGGCCTCGACGATCTTCGCGTTGCGGTCCACGCTCTGCCCCACGAACGGAGGTTGCTTCATGTGGCAGCCGTCGCAGACGTCGTCGGAGTTGAGCAGGGCGACGGCCGGCCAGCGGCGCGTGCGCAGGCGCTCGTAGTAGAGGAGCGTGCGGGGATCCGCGGCGGAGACCGTCTTCGACTTCTCGGCGCGTTCCTGCTGGAGGCGGGCCAGTTCGGCGTTCACCTCGGCGAGGCGCGCGTCGAGCTCGGCGACGAGGCCGTCGACGCCGCCCTGTTCGGCGTCGACCTTCGCCTGCGCGGCCGCGACGTTCTTCTCGAACGACGGCGTTTCCTCCGCCAGCGCGAGCGCGCGGTTCTCGGCCGTCTCGGCCTCGCGCTCCAGCCCCTCGATCTGCATGATCGACTGCTGCATCTCCTTGTTGGACTTGATGGACGTCTGCGCGAGCTTGAGCGCGTGGACCTTCGCGCGGATCTCCTCCGCCTCGGCCTCTTCCTTTCTGATCATGCCGCGATGCGCCTCGAGGTGGTTTTTCGCAAACTCGAGAGCGGCGTTCACTCCCGCAAGCCGGGCCGTCTCCTGCGCCTTGCGCTGCGGGATGTCCCGGGCCTCGCGCTCCAGTTCGCGGATCTGACCGTCCGTGTCCTGAAGTTCAATCAACGGTTGTATCACATTCACCGTGGTGTTCCTTCCTGGTCTTGTCAAAAAACGGAGCGAATAGTTTACCGAATCCGCCGCCATCCGTCAATCCCCCCCCGCGCGTAAATGCTGTAAAGGCCGCTTTCAAGCCGGTTTCCGCATATGCGCAAGGCCAGGCGCATCTACTTCATCCTTTCATTCTCCTGCCATGAGTGAATGCATCTTTACCGGAAGATGATCATCGTCGCCGGGTTGAGACGGCCGTCATGTCCGATGACGATGAGCGTGCCGTTGCGCACGACGCCGTTCCCCGACGCGTTCCGCACCGTGATCGTACGCCCGCCGAGGTCGAGAACCGTGCCCGGCGCAAGACGCAGATCGATGCCCGGATCGATCGTCGCGTCGGCGGCCAGCGTCGTGGTGCCGCGCACGTCAAGGAGGATGTTCCCTGCAAGCGTGCCCGTGAAGCCGTCAAGGCTGCCCAAGGTGAGCGTCGCCTGCGCGAGGCCGCTGTTCGTCACCGCGCCTGCGCCCGCGAGCGACGCCACCGTCTGCACGCGGCCCGCAAGGTCGAGCGCCGCGCCGTCGGCCACGGTCACCGCCGTCGTCGCCGGCAGCACGTTCGTGGCCACGCCCGCCGGCGCGACCGCGATGCCCCACTTCGCCCCGAGGTACGCCTCCGCCGCCTGGCGCTCCGCGTCGTCCAGCTGGCGGTCGTACACCAGCACCTCGGCGACGTCCCCGTAGAAGCCGCGATACCAGGATGTCGATCTCCAGTAGTCGCCCACCGCCACAAGTGCCGCTTCGTGGACGGTCGCCAACGCGAACGTGCTGATCTGCGGCGTGCCCCAGAGGAACGACTTCGTCGCCTCTCCGTTGCAGTAGATGTCGCCGGCCGCCGTCCAGTCGTCCGTCCGCCACTCGCCTGACGCCGCGGAGTCCACCCGGATGCCGCAATCCTGCCCCGCGTTGCCGAAGATGCCGGCGCAATTCCAGCCGCCTTTCCCCAGCGCCTGGTTCGGATGAGGCGTGTCCTTGGGCTGGAACTTGTTGACGATGAACACCGTCCGCGCCGCCACGCCCTTGTCCGACACCATCCGGTGCAGGAGTCCGCCGAAGAAGAGCGTGTCCCTGCCGTTGATCGCGCCTTCGTTCAGGACGGGCGCCGTGTCCGTGACGCTGTTCGTGAACGTGATGCCGCGCCCGTCGGCGTCCGCCCACGCCACCACGTGGTCGCCGTTCATCGTCCGCGATCCGGCGTCGTCAGCGTCGAGGCGAAGGAAAATC
>JAFRNO010000189.1 GCA_017430155.1 Kiritimatiellia bacterium
TCCTTGCCGTTCTTCGCGAACCTGCGCTTGGCCGAGTGGGGTGCCCCCTTGGCGTCGCCTGCGAAACACAGCGTCGCAAAGGATTTTGTGAACTGACCCTTGAATCGCGAATCGATTTCGCGCGTGAGCACGATGCCGCCTTTCGCGCCCGCGCCGCTGTGGCACGAGATGCATTTGGCGTCAAAGATGGGCTGAACATTCTCGACGAATCCCCACGGCCTGCCGCATTCGCTCGTCGCGCGCAGGCGTTCGGCCTCGCGTTTCAGCGCCATCGAGCCGGGCTTCGGGGCGGATCCGTAGGCACCGCGCTTCTCCTCGTGGCAGCCCACACAACTCACGTGCTCGCCCGGCATCGCGCTGGTGGAGGTACGCATGGTGCGCCATGCGAAACCGTCCTTGTCCAGAACCTGGAAGTAGAAGGGTTTGCAGGCGGGTACCAGGAATCGCGCGGAACCGTCCGGTTCGACCGTTGCCGTTCCCAGAACCATCCGCGCGTTCTCCTCGCCGCCTCCGCCGATAAAGGGAGAGTTGGTGTCCACGGTGGTCTTCGGGAACACCTGTACCAGGCGCACGGCCTTGATGCTGCCGCGTTCGGCCTTGGGGATGCCGGTGTAGACGTCGGCGATGAAGACCTCTGCCAGGTCCTGCGTCGCCAGCGAGGCGTCGAGCTGGGACTGCCACACGGGCGGCTTCCGCCGCGCCGCAAGCGGCTGCGGCGCATAGGCGTTGAGCTGACCGTCTCTGTAGATCACTTCGCGCGTACCGTCCGCCGCCAACACGTAGAGGCCCAACGAAGCGTCGGGGGAAGGCCTTGACGGTTCGTAGTGCAGAGAATCGCGGCTCCACGCCACCATGAAGAGGTCCTCGCCGTAGGGCCAGGGGGAGTTGTACCAGTCGTCTCCGGAGAAGCCCGGCCTCTGCGACTCGCTCCCCGACTGCGCCTCCGGGTAGTGACCGGGGGTGACATGCGTCACGGCAGCTTCGCTGTTGTCGTGGACCGAAGGGTCGATGACCAGCAGAGGGCCGCCTGTCTCGGCATGGTGCGCGCTCGCGACGACCGCGATCTTGCCGCTGCCCGGAAGCATCCGCGGCTGGAACGTGCAGTGCGGCGCCGCCGTCTCGTTACCCCACACGCCTGTCGGATTGGTTCCGTCGGGACGCATGCTCCAGAGATTCTGGTGCAGCACGGCGTGGCGGTCGATGTAGTCCCACCTCGCGAAGTAGACGAGGCCGTCGTTGCCGATTGTCGGGTGCCATTCGCTGACGTCGTTCCAGGACAGCTGCCGCATGTTCCCGCCGTCGATGCCCGCACGGAAGAGCGTGTAGCTGTGCCAGCGCTCCGAATAGCCCCACCAGAAGCAGCGTGCGTGCGCGCGGCGGCGCGTGCTCACGAAGACGATGTCTCCGTCCGGCAGCCATTCGCCCATCATGTCGTCGTAGACACCCGACGTAATCTGCTTCGGCTCCGAACCGTCGGCGTTCATCGTCCAGAGGTGGAAGTAGCGCCAGTCGCCATCGGTTTCGTTGCGCTTGAGGACGCGCGGGTTCACGGCACCGTCCGTCTTGACGAACGCGAAAAGGAGCTTCTTGGCGTCATACGAGAGACGCGGTTCGAGGAACGAACCCTGCGGGAACTTCCCTGCGGTCAGGTTGGCCGTCTCAAGCGTGCAACCGGGTTTGCTCAGGATCATGATGTCGCCGCCTGGCCGCTGACGCCAGCCATAATACTGCGCCACACAATGGTTCCAGGCCGTGCTGGCCCGCGTGCCGAAGACCACGCCTTTCTCGAGGGTTTCCCTCAGGCGCGGGTCCGACAGGAGCTTGGACCGCTTGGCGATGCGCCCGCGCAGATAGCCGTCCCATCCGTCGGCGCTGCAGTTCCAGCGGTTGTCGTCCTGTATCCACTCGGATATGGCCGTCAGCAGAAGCGCGAGGTCGGGGGCGTTGTCGATTCCTTTCACCAGTTCGCCGTGGCGCGCCTTAATCTGCGCGGCGAGTGCGGGAACCTCCGCGAGGCGTCCACAGAGGGTTTGCAGCCCCGCCAGCCAAGTGCCGTCGAAGCGCATGACCACGGGCCGCGCGGCCGGATCGAGGGAGGTCAGGGTGACTTTGTTGGCGGCACGGCCGAGCGTCCAGGTGGAGGCGGTGTCGAGCACCACGACGTATCCGCCATAGCCGTCCTCGTCGTTGCCGTCCACGATCACCGCGAACGGCAACAGCACTTCCGTATCGGGAGCGGGCTCGTCGAAAAACCTGAAGCTCTTGCCCAGCGTATAGACCTTAGGCGTCGAGACTCCGGACCGAAGAGGACCGCGGCCGCGGTAGAGTGCGGGGTTGGGACATCCACGCAGCTTGCGCTCGGCGTCCTCCGCGGGAACGTTCCAGCGCACCTGCACGCCGCCAGCGACCTTCACGACGCGCGAAAAGCGCAACGCCGCCTTCTGTCCGCTCCAGGGGCGGGGAACCGGGTTCTCGTAATCGGCAAGCTTCGGATCGACGTCCTTCGGCGGAAGGCGTTTCCAGTCGCCGGGCACGACGATCTGCTCGTCATGGTTTTCGGAGAATGTGATCTTCACGCTGGTTCCGTCGCATGCGTGGGCGCCTCGGGAATCGACGATGATTTCCACAGGAACGCCTTTCTTGATCGACTGCTCCTCGAGACGAATCTCCTTCCGTGGCATGCCGTGTTCGGCGGAGACCGTCGCCTTTCCCGCGACCTTGCCGCCGATTTTCAGCGTCACGTCGACGCCGGCCGCCGCGCCGCCGCCCCCCCTGAGCAGATCGCACACTTCGAGCCTGACGTCGCGCACGGCGTCCTCCGCCGGCGTAAAGCGCGCCACGACGGGTTCGCGCACGCCGGGATGGAGCACCCATCCGCGAGGCGGGACGGTGACGTTCAGGACCGGCGGCGTCCGGCGCGCCACGTCCGTCATGTTCCGCACCATCATCGGGTAGGTGTTCCCGTTCCACGCGGAGCCCTTGAAAGCCCCGCCGTCCAGTTCATACGGTTTCAGCGGAACGTAGGCTCCGTCCTTGATTCCGAAACTTTCCCATGTTCCCTGCAGACCTGTCCCCGCCGCCACCGGCAGCGCCAGCGCCCAGACGATCAACTGTATCTTCATCGCCGAACCTCCGCATTACCGAAATAGGATCAGCGTCATCCGCGGGATATACTGCCCGAACGCGGCGCCTGCGATCTGAAGGCCGTTGAAGCTCACGCCTTGCCCTTCGGAGTATGAACGGAACGTGCCGATTATCTTTCCGTTCGATTCGGCGA
>JAFRNO010000190.1 GCA_017430155.1 Kiritimatiellia bacterium
GCGAGCGTCCACGCGAGCCGCCACGGGAGCGGGTCGCGCTTGTCGCGACCCCGGCGAAAGTCGGGTGTGGCTCATGATCCACTCCGGCTCGCGCAACCTCGGCAAGCGCATCGAGGAGCACTACCACCGGATCGCGGCGCGGATGTGCGAGCGGTTCTATTCGCCGTTGCCGGACAAGGATCTCGCGTTTCTCCCCATCGATGAGCCGACGGGACACGACTACTTCACCGACATGCTCTTCGCGCTCCGCTACGCGAAGGAGAATCGTCGGCGCATGATGGAGGCGATGAAGGAGACGCTCGCCGAGTTCGTGCCCGGCGTGAACTTCATTCGCATGATTGACATCCACCACAACTACGCGGCGTTCGAGGAGCATTTCGGCGAGAAGGTGTGCGTGCACCGCAAGGGCGCGACCTCGGCGAAACTCGACGAGATCGGGATCATCCCCGGCTCGATGGGCACGGCCTCGTACATCGTGCGCGGACTGGGCAACCCCGAGTCGTTCATGTCCTGCTCGCACGGCGCGGGACGCCGCATGAGCCGCATCGCGGCCTCCACTACGCTCACCGTGGAGGAGTGCGACAAGGCAATGGACGGCATCGTGTGCGAACGCTGGCACAAGTACAAGGGTTTCGGCAAGGCGAAGGGCAAGCTCGATCTCTCCGAGGCGCCGCAGGCGTACAAGGACATCGAGGACGTCATCGCATCCGAGCGCGACCTCATCGAACCGCTCGTCCGCCTCGTGCCCCTCGCCTGCCTGAAAGGGTAGGGACGCGTGTCCCCCGGTCGCGCCGTGCGGGAGGGCGAGCGTCCACGCGAGCCGCATCGGGAGGGCGAGCGTCCACGCGAGCCGCATCGGGAGGGCGAGCGTCCACGCGAGCCGCATCGGGAGGGCGAGCGTCCACGCGAGCCGCAGCGGTAGGGCAACCACCAACTAACCAACAAACCAATTAACCAATGACTGATCTAATCACCATCGACGGCTCGCAGGGCGAGGGCGGCGGACAGATGCTCCGCACCTCGCTCTCGCTGAGCGCCGCCTACGGTAAACCGTTTGAAATGCTGAACATCCGCGCGAAGCGCGAGAAGCCGGGCCTTAAGCGCCAGCACCTTACGTGCGTCCGCGCGGTCGCGCAGATTTGCGGCGCACAGGTGGAGGGCGACGAGGTCGGCTCAATGCACCTGTCGTTCAAGCCGGGCAAGATCAAAGGCGGCGCCTACCAGTTCGACATCGGTACGGCCGGCTCGGTCACGCTCGTTGCGCAGACGGTCATTCCCGTGCTGCTCCGGGCGGATGAACCTTCTACGGTCACGATCACGGGCGGCACGCACGTGCCGTTTGCGCCGATCTGGGAGTTCTTCGCGGAAACCTATCTCCCCGAGCTGCGGAAGATGGGCGCACGCGTCGAGGCGGAACTGGAGCAGTGCGGTTTCTATCCCGCTGCGGGCGGCGTCATGAAACTGCGCATTTGGCCCTACGACGAGGCGAAACGGCCCGAACGCTATGACCTGACGGACCTCGGCGCGTATCGGGGCGGCACCGTCGAGGGCGTCGTCTCGCACATCCCGCGTTCGATTGCCGAGGCGGAAGTCGGCATCGTCGGCAACCAGCTGCGGGATCTCGCGCTTGAGCGCGTCGTACGCGAGGTCGACGCCCTTGGACCGGGAAACTACTGCTGTGCTCGCCTCCGCTATGAGCACGCGACGGTCGTCATTTCCGCCATCGGCACGTACGGCAAGTCGCGCAAGTCCGTCGCAAACGAGGTCGCCCGTCAAATCCGCGATTTTGTGAAGTCCGGCAAGGCGTGCGAAAAACACCTCGCCGATCAGCTCCTCGTCCCACTTCACCTTTTTTTCGGCAGGAAGAGAGAATGGGATGGGAATTATGAATGTTGGATCGACAACTGGTCCCTTGCCATCCAGAAAGAAACTAGCCACTACACCACGAACGAGTTGGTCATCTCTGCATTCTAACTGGGAGGGCCGCGCTCCTGCGCGACCGCTAACTGGGAAAGCCGCCTTCCCGGCGGCGTGATTGCTAGTCCTGCGGGACGAAGGGGCGACATTCGTAAGCGAGCAGAAAGTGGTTGACGTCTTCGAGGTTGTGGATGTTCGCCTCAAGGCAGGCGTCGAAGATCATGTCTTCCACCACGCTGCGGGAGAGGTGGTAGCCGGCGGCGTGCAGGAGGAGGTCGGCCTCCTCGCGCGTGAGGCGCAGGGCGAACGCGAGCTGGATGGCGGTGCGCTTCGAGACGACGTGGTTTTCATCCGAAATGATCGCGGAGTAGGTTTTGCGGCTGAGGTAGGCGGCCTTGTAGATGGCGGGGGCGTTGTTGGCGTAGCGGTCGCGCACCCAGATGATGACGCGGGCGGCGAACGAGAGGTTGGCGGCGTGCAGGTTCGGCTTGCGCGGCTTGTTCTCAGGCAGGTCGATCGTCGGAAGGTCGGCCGCTCTACGCTGCAAGAGGCGACCGAACCGATATTTCATGTGTCTTTTGCGCGGAACAGCGCCGCCGCACACTGCCTGCATTGCGACTGACATGCAGACATTCTCGCATCGCTTCTCGCGAACTTCCTCCAAGTTCAAGAGGCGCGCGCGGCGCTCCGCCTCGCGAGCGAGGGCGGCTTGGATGGAAGCCTCGGCCCGCGCGCGCTGTTCCGCCGTCATCGGCGGCGGAGGCGGAAGGGGCGGGAAATCGGCTTCGGTTTCATCGGGTTCGTGCATGGTTTAAGTATAGCAAATCGGACGCGGGGCGTGTCCATCCGAAATGGACATTTCTTGGCGCGGCGGTTTTTGCTCGCCTTTTTGTGGTAAAGTGTTCGCGTCGCAAGCGCTCCGGGCGTTCCGGGCGGCGGCAGAAATCAAACCATAAAAAGGAACGGAAAAATGAAGAAGGAAATCAAAAGCTACATGCATGTCGCGCTCGTCCTGGACGCCTCGGGGTCGATGGGTTCGCTGCGCACGACCACGGTCGAGTCGCTGAAGAAGTTCTTCGCAGGACTCAAGAGCGACGAGGACAAGACGCTCCTCGACGTGTGGCAGTTCGACGACGAGGTGAAGCACCTCGCCGACTCGGTCGACCTGAACGCGGGCGCGCCGCGCACGATCGAGGACTACACCATCGGCGGCTGCACGGCGCTTTACGACGCCATCTGCACCGGCATCGACGAGCTAGGGCGCAAGTTCGCCGCCATGCCCGAGGACGAGCGTCCCGACGGCGTGATCTTCGCCATCCTCACGGACGGCTTCGAGAACGCCTCGCGCACGTTCACGCGCACGGATGTCAGGAACCGGATCGAACACCAGTCCACGAAGTACAGCTGGGAGTTTCGTTTCCTGGCGGCGAACCAGGACGCCATCACCACGGGACGCGACTTCGGACTTGCCGCAGAATCGTGCGCCACCTTTGATGCGTCCGAGGCCGGTGTTGCCCAGATGTGCTGCGAGCGCTCTGCCTTTGCTAGCGGCGTGAGGGCGATGCGGCGGTTCTCCCGTGCACGCCGCGCCTTCCGCATGGGAAAATGACAAAGTTGGTCACGCCCCATCTGAAGATGACCGCCCCGTCGGCGCCGGCTTTCAACGCGGCCTCGACGTCGGCGGTGATCTCGGATGCGGGCAACTTGGACGTGTCTTCGTCCGATTTGTACCCCTGCAGCCCCGCCCAGACCTTCGCGCCTTTCGAGTGCTTCACGAACCATTTGGTCGTCTTCTCGATCCAGGATGTCGTCTTCTTGTAGTTCCCCTTGTAGATCATGGGAACGATGACGTCCAGATATTGGGTGAGGGCGGCGGTGTCCTGCCCGTAGTAGTGCAGGTTGGCCGTTGTCTCCGGCATCAGGGCCGCCGAAACGACAAGCCGGGGAGCGGTCTGGTGGAGCCGGGAGGCGGCCAGCCTGACAAACTCGGAAACCGCATCCGCGCCGCCGGGCGTCTTGTAGGCCGTTCCGGGATATCTCACGTAGTCGAAATGGATGCCCGAGACGCCGCGCATCCGCGCGTATGATTGCGCGCGAGCGATCTTTTCGTCGAATAGTTTTCTGTCGGGCGCGCCGTCCTTGACGGGATTGATCCACTTCCCGTTGTAGAACACCTGCATCCAGATATGGACTTTCAGTCCTGCCGCGTCCGCCTGCGCGATCCATTCTTCGACGTCTTTCTGTCCGTGTGCCGTAAAGGCATGTTCGTGAAGGATGAGGTCGGTCGTTCCAAAGGAGACGAGTGCCGGCACGTCCACATCCTTCATGGTCTTGCCGTGTAGCCAGTAGCCGCAATGCTTCGACTCCGCAGATGCGCAGAACGTCGCCAACACGGCAAGCGCGCCGCAGATCAGTTTGTGGAAGAATCCCATTCTCACCGAGTTGGAAGAAGAGGTAATTGCAAAACCTCGTGTACACGATGTAGCAAGGCCGCCTCGGCCTTGCCGCAAGGGCGAGGGCGCCCTTGCCACATCGTGTTTTACAATTATTTCAGAAGATTGATTCTTTCTCATGGCAAGGAAAGTATATCAAAATCGCAGTACGTAGAGGAATCCATCATTTCGGATAGTTCCTATCCTATTGGATAGAATTGCATTTCGCGAGTCGAGCCGCGACGCAGAATGAGATTATGGTGCGGAATGATCTTGAGGTCGGGTTGCGGTTGGCGTGAGTTTGTGAAAAGCGTGAATTTCGGCACGAAATCGCGATTTCCGCACGGCCTACGTCTGAAGTCTTACATCCAAAGTCCTCAAAGCGCGCACTTGGCACGGGTTGTGCTAAAGAGACTGCGCCGCCGAAAGGGGGCATGATCTTTGACAAGTCGATTGTTCCTTTCCGATTTCTTGCGAGGTGCTGGTTTTGGTTTCAACGTCCTTATTTGTAAACGTCGCGAGGGTCCCGAGTGCCGCCAAGCGTGTTCCCGCTTTGTGGCAGTTGCGACCCGGTGCCAGAACCGTCCATTCCTCGCTTTCATTTTGTGTCTTGAGGTGCTCGGCTGGTTTCAACTTTGGTTTAGGCGGGTTCGATTCCCGCACCGTGTTCCCAACACGGTAGTAGCCAGCCTACCCTTATTCCTCATCACGCAATCCGCAAAGGGATAACCGAACTGTCGAAGAACAATGGAGAACTATAAATGAAGACGCTGAAAGAGAACCTGAAGACGGTGGCGACGTACGCCACCGCAGACACGACCAACGCGGAGGGCTTCGCAGCCTGGACGCTGTCGGACGCCGCGCTCCTGGAGCAGCTGGCGATGACGGGCACGCTTGGCAATTCCTTCTACGCGAACGCGCAGGAGGCCGCGAAGGAGGCCGTCGCGCTCCTCGAGCGGGCGGACGCGCAGGCGCTCGTCGCCGCGATCGTGCGCGGACGCAACGAGGGTTTCATCCGCGCCTTCCCGATCCTGGGTCTCGTCTATCTCTCCAAGAAGAACGCGCATCTCTTCCAGGACGCCTTCAAGAAAGTCGTCCTCACCGGCAACGACCTCGTGGACTTCATCGAGGTCGCGAAGACGGTGCGCGGCTTCGGCCGTTCCCTCAAGACCGCCATCGCGGACTGGATCGCGTCCAACACGAACCCCTACTACGCGCAGAAGTACCGCAAGCAGATTGCGGACGCCATCCGCCTTTCCCGTTTCAAGGGCGAGGATTCGATCTACGCCTACATCCTTAACGCCTATTCGGACGTGAAGGGCAACTCTGCCGAGAAGCTGGAGAAGGCGTATGCGGAGTATCCCGACCTCGCCGCACACCGCGACTTCGTGGCGGCGGTCGAGGTGGGCGACCTCGCGTCCGCGGCGCGCATCCTCAATGCGCGCAACCTGGATGTCAACTCGCTCACGGCCTACTACGGCAAGTTCGACAAGACGCTCTGGGCTGCCGTTGCGAAGCGCTCGCCCGTGATGCGCTGCGTGAAGTACCTCGCGAAGTTCCTGCGCGAGGGCGTGCTGACGCCCGAGCTGCTCAAGGCGAAGGTGAACGTGGAGGCGCTCAAGAAGGCGAAGGTGTTCCCGTTCCGTCTCTACACGGCGTATCTGGCGTTTACGTCGGAGATGGCGTGCGCCAAGAGGGCGGCATCTGGCGCTGACGTGGGGAATAAGCCGTTTGCGAATGCATTCGCCTCGGAGAACGAGGTGTCTCAGGACTTTCCTGTTGAAGAGAAGTTCCTCATTGATCACCTCGCCGAGGTGATGAACGAGTACGCGCAGTCCTACGACTGGAGCGCGTTCGCGGGCAAGCGGTGGGTCATCGCGCCGGACGTGTCCGGTTCCATGATTTCGCGCATTGGCGATTCCTCCGTCCTCACCTACGCGACGGTGAGCGCGATGTTCGTGGGCTTCTTCGTGAAGGGGCTTGAGAACGTGACGGTTCTGCCGTGGGACGAAGAGGTGAAACCCTACCGCGTGCCGCGCGCCGATTCGGTGATGACGCACATCAAGTCGATTACGGACATGGTCGAAGGTTGCACGTACATGGAGACGGCCGTGAACTACATGCTCAAGAAAGGCATCGACACGGACTACGCCGTGTTCCTCACGGACACGGAGGAGTACGGCTCCGGCTGGTTGAAGGCGTGGAAAAACTACCACAAGCGCCATCCGAAGGCGGTTGCGTTCGTCCTGCGTGGCGACAGCTACATGACCTCTCCCATCCCCGAGGCCGAGGCGGAGAAGCTGAACGTCTACCAGATCTTCGGCTGGAACGACTCCGTGATCGACTACATTAAGTTCGTGCTGGAGAAGCGGAAGCGTGCAGTCGCATAAGAAGAAAATCATTTCGTGCTCCTGGAACTGCGTTTTGGACGTTTGTCGGGGGAATCATCCGACAGGTTCCCATTCTGGGGCACGATTTTTATTTCAGATATGGGATTCCTTGTCA
>JAFRNO010000026.1 GCA_017430155.1 Kiritimatiellia bacterium
AAGCCGTCGCCGGTGTCGAGATAGAGCGGACGGTCGATCGTCACGTCCGGCCCCGTGTAGTGGAAGGTGCCGCGCCCGAGCGTCCAGCTCTGCCCTGCGCCGATGGAGGACGCCGCGCCCGCGTTGGCGAGGGTCGGCGCGACGACCGTGCCGCTTTTCTGCTGGAACGCGCCGGTAAACGTGTTCGCGCCGGAGAGCGCGACCGTGCCGCTGCCGCTCGCGCCGTCGTTCGCGCAGATGCCTCCGTCGCCCGCGATCGCGCCGGAAAGCGCAAGCGACGCGCCGCCGGCGGTGTTGAAGGCGACCGGGCCGGAGACGCCGAGGGGAAGCGTCACCGCGTGCGACCCGGCGAGCGTGGACCACGTCGGCATGTACGCGCCGGCGAGCGTGAGCGGGCCCGTGCCCGCGAAGGTGTACGGTTCGGCGGAGTCGACCGTCACGCCGCCGACGGTGAAGGCGGAGTCAAGCGTGACCGTCGCGCCGCCGGCCTGCGCCGCCGTGGTGAAGGCGGCCACGGTGGAGCTGCCGCTCGCGGGCGCGTTGCCGCCGTCCCAGTTGGCGCCCGTCTGCCAGTCGCCGCCCGCCGCGTTCGTCCACGTGGCCGTGGCGGGAGTCGAGGAGGCCGCGACGGTGAGCTTCAGCGTCTTGACGTTGCCGGACGTCTCGACCGCGTAGGTGTAGCTCGCGCCGGCGGGCGTGGCGAACGGCACCACCTGCGAGGCGGTGAACGGCACGGACGCCGGGAACTTCAGCAGCTCGTAGGTGCCCGGCGTGGCGACCGGATCGGTCGCGCCGCTCGGCACGAAATAGACGGTCAGGCGGCTGGGCGGACACCAGTCGTTCAGCGTGATGGTGCTGACCGTGCCGTTGTTGAGCGTGAACCCGAACGTCGCGGCCGCGCCGTTCGTCACGCTCGGGAACGTGGCGGCGACGGTGCTGCGCAGGATGCCCGATCCAAGCGCGCAGACCGGGCCGGCGGGCACTTTGCCGCTGAAAAGGAGCTGCGAGCCGTCCGAGCAGATGATCGGGCCGGTGAACGTGAGATTGCCCGCGAACGTCACCGTCTTGCCGCCGGTGACGGTGAGGCCGCCGTCCCGCGTCGCGCCGGAGAGCGTCTGGATGGCGCCGTTCCACGTGGTGTTGCCCCGCGCGTTGATCGTCAAACCCTTCTCGCCGAGGGCGGTGACGATCCGCGCGTTGACGGTTCCGTTGGGCTTGATGACGCCGCCGTCCGCCTCGATGCGCGCCGTGCCGGTACCGTCGCAGTTGAAGTTGTTCGCCTGCAGGGTGCCGCCGTCGAAGATCCGCACGATACCGGTGCTGCCAGAACCGCCCTTGAAGAAATTGAAGTTTTTGTCGCACTGAAAGAGACCGTTCGTGCTGACATTGATGTAAATCGTGCCGCCTGCGGTGTTGTTGCCCCCGGCGTAGTCGCCGGTGGAGCGCAGGATGCCGCCGCTGACGTTCACCGTGACGTATCCTTTCGAGGGATGGTCGCAGAGACGCAGGTAACTGGTTCGCAACTCGCCTCCATAGACGTTCAGCACGGGTTTCGCCGTCACGCCCGTGTTGCTGATGGTGTACCCCATCGAGATGTTGTTCACCCACGTGTAGCCACCGTAGATGTTGACCGTGGAGGAGAGGCCGGACGGCGCGGTGGTGGTGTCGCCGTTGGCACGCCCGATCGCCAGGAAGGAGCCAAAATCGTTATACCCGCCGTAGACGTCCAGGTGGGCGGCCGTCTCCGCTCCCGAAGCCGTGGTGCTGTTCTTGCCCACGACGAACTCGTTGTTGCCGAAATAATTGGTCACCGTGTCCGGCGTATCGATCACGACGCGACCGTTCAGGATGATAAAGCCGGCGATGCCGACCGTCGCGCCGTCGCCGTTGGCGCCGATGTTCGGCACTTTGTTGATTTCGCCCAAGGTGCCGCCGTAGAAGGAGTTCCGGCGTCCCGGGATCGTGGCGGGCGAGGCGATGGTCATCGTGCCCGGTCCCTTCTTGATCAGGCAGCCGTTCACCGCCGAGAAGCGTCCGGAGAACGTGAGGTCGTGCTCGAGGTCCAGCACGCCGGCGTGCTTCTCCGCGCCCGCCGGCATCAGGATCAGCACGTCGCGGTCGGTGGACGCGTCCGGCCCCGTGTAGCGCAGCGTGCCGTTGCCGATCACGAGGGCGTTCGTCACGCCGGCAGCAGTGCCGATGGACGACGCCGCGCCCCAGTTGCCGATCGCGTCCGCCACGAGCGTGCCGCTCTTGACGTAGGTGCCGCCAAGGTAGGAATTGAACGAGTTGGCGAGCGTCACGATGCCGCCGCCGGTCGCGCCGTCGTTGACCTGCACGTTGTACAGTCCGGACAGCGTCGCGGCCACGTTCGTCGCCACGCCGTTCCCGGGCGCGATCACCACCGTCTCCGGCAGGAAGCCGGGCACGTCTTCCGCGCCTGTGCCAAGCGACACCGCCGCCGCCAGCGCGATCAATCTGATCTTGTTGTTCATCTTCAGCCCTCCTCTGATTCCCTTTCGCTTTCACGTTCTCGGAAACGGTCGACGATCAGCGCGATCGCCCCGTCGCCGGTGAGGTTGCACGCCGTGCCCATGCCGTCGAGGGCCATGTAGACCGCGATCATGATCGCGTACCGTTCCGGCGAGAAGCCGAGCGCCGCCTCCGCCACCGAGGCGCACGCGAGCACGACGCCTCCCGGCACCCCCGGCGATGCGACGGCCGTGATGCTGACGAGGAGGATGTAGTGCGTGAACGCGCCGAGCGGCAACGCGTCGCCGGCCATGACCGCGAGTCCGGCGGCGTAGACCACCATGTTCGCCATCGACCCCGCGAGGTGCACGTTCGCGCAAAGCGGTATCACGAGGCCGGCCGTGCTCTCCGAAACGCCGTTCTTGCGCGTCTGCGCGAGCGTGTACGGGATCGTGGCGGCGGACGAGCAGCACCCCCAGCCCGTCAGGTACGCGGGCAGCATCGTCCAGAGCGCCTTCAGCGGGTTCTTCCGCGCCACGACGCCGGCGACGGTGAACTGCACGACCAGAACCGCCGTGGTGGTCGCGAGCGCCATGCCCATGATCTTCAGGCAACCGCCGCCGACGGACGCGAGGCGCCCGCTGGCCGTGAGGTCGGCCATCGTGGCGAACACGTAGAGCGGCAGCAGCGGCACGAACACGTTCGCGAGCGCGCGCGAGACGATCTCCCGCAGCTCG
>JAFRNO010000027.1 GCA_017430155.1 Kiritimatiellia bacterium
AAGTAGGGAAGCGTTTCATGTACAATCGACGAAGCCAAAGCCCCGGGCGTCGCGAACTGCCCCATTCGCCTACGCTCATCCAGTGTCTTCTCGGCGTCTATGGCCGCCTGCAAGCCAAGGCGACACCTCTCTCGTTCCTGCAACGTCATAATCCCAAATGTTCCATGTCGGAAATTCGATGTTCCCAGATCCAATCGATTCCCTCGGCTGCCTCATAGCCAAGATACCCGCTGTCAAAATATCCGCACAGGAAAAGCAGAAAGCGAACGTCGTCGCCGAAAGTCAATTTCAATTGTGAAATCTTTTGCGCTTCTTCCTTTCGCCGCTTGTTAACATTCGCAAAATCACCTGCAGATTTTGCTTCAATGAAAATAGGCACGTCGCCTTGCTTGGCGGACAAGGGCTGGATAGCAACATCGACGGGAATGTTCACGCGGCTCTCACTGTCCTTGGCCACCATTACGTTGACATTGAGGTGGAAAGCGAACTCTCCCGGTTTCATTTGAGTAAAGTCGCTCGGAGAAACTTTCGCGTAGCCTTTCCTGGAAAGCCATGCCGTTATCGTGCTCAGTTGTCTTTTCTCCTGAGCATTCCGAATAATCGGATCAGAAAGAGAACCGCAAA
Organism: Kiritimatiellia bacterium; assembly: GCA_017430155.1. Taxonomy (GTDB): domain Bacteria; phylum Verrucomicrobiota; class Kiritimatiellia; order RFP12; family UBA1067; genus RUG572. The sequence continues at coordinate 625 of JAFRNO010000027.1, forward strand.
GACGGTCCGCCACCACAAGTGCCGCGCGCGAGCGCTGTACGGGCGTCGCGCGAGAACGATATCCGTCCAACCATGGCATGAGATCCACGTCAAACATGCCCTTCAATACGGGCACGATCTTCTCTGCGGCGGCAAGCAATTTTCCTGACGACCTCGCCGGAGGGCGATCAAGGCATTCAATTCTTTTAACAACGGATGGCGAAATACCCGAAAGCCCTGCCAAACGATCCCGTGCCAAGGGCGGACAAGTCATTTGCCGAAGAACTGGCAACGTCTGTGGAGCCAAAACAAGAGTTGCTGCAGAAAGATCGCAAACACCATTCGTCGCATCAAAGACGTTCTCAACCTGATCCCGCGCCGCCAAGCGGGCTTTCCTGAATGTAGCCGGGGCGAAGGCAAGAAACCACTCATTGTAAAAGTCAACAGACTTCCCAATGTCACGCTTCCACGCGTCAACCTTGTCACGATTGATGGCGTTCACGTTGGTTCCTCCTTCCCTCCCCCACTACAATGCGATCCGGATGGTTGATTCGCGGGCGGGGCCGATGGAGAGGATGCCGAGCTTCGCGCCCGAGAGCTCCACGAGACGGTCCACGTAGGCCTTCGCCTTCGGCGGAAGGTCCTCGATGCGGGTGATGTCGGACGTCTTGCACATCCAACCGTCCATCTCCTCGTAGATCGGCTTCACGCGCGCGAGGTCGCTCGCGGAGGACGGAATCGTGTCGATCCGCTTCCCGTCCAGCTCGTACGCGACGCAGATCTTGATCTTGGCGATCGTGTCCAGCACGTCGAGCTTCGTAAGCGCCCAGTAGTCGACGCCGTTCACCTGCTGCGCGTAGCGGGCGATCACGGCGTCGTACCAGCCCGTGCGGCGCGGGCGCTTCGTGACGGCGCCGAACTCGTGGCCGCGCTCGGCCATCGCCCTGCCGTCGGGATCCTGCTTGTCCACGGCGTTGTAGAGCTCGGTGGGGAACGGTCCCTCGCCCACGCGCGTCGTGTAGGCCTTCACCACGCCCACCACGCAGTCGACGTCGCGCGGGGAAAGGCCGGAGCCGATGCACGCACCGCCGGAGGTCGGGTTGGAGCTCGTCACGAAGGGATACGTGCCGAAGTCAATGTCAAGCATCGTGCCCTGCGCGCCCTCGCAGAGGATGGACTTCCCCGCCGCCTTCGCGGCGTGGAGGTAGGGCACCGTGTCGATGATGTAGGGGGAGAGCTTCTCCTTCGCGACGGCGTAGATGCGCGCGAACTCGTCGGCGTCGAGCTGGTAGTCCGTGACCGTGCAACCCGGCACATCGAGCGCGTCGCCGGGGTCCACGCGCTCGGCGCGGAGCATCTTCAGCTTGCGGTTCGTCTCCTCCACCTGCTCGCGCACGATGTCCGTGAAGTCGTCGCGCAGCATGTCGCCGCAGCGGAGCCCCGTGCGGCTCACCTTCGCGGCGTAGGCGGGGCCGATCCCGCGGCCCGTCGTGCCGATCTTCTTCCCCGGCGCGCGGGCGGCCTCCTCGGCCTTGTCGAGCGCGCGGTGGTAGAGCATCACCATCTGCGTGCGGGTGGAGATGAAGAGGCGTCCCTTCGGCTCCACGCCCGAGGCGCGCATGGCCTCGATCTCCTCGATGAGGTCGAGCGGGTTCATCACCACGCCGTTGCCGATGATGCACGTCTTGCCCTCGTGCAGGATGCCGCTCGGGATGAGGCGCAGCACGCGCTTCTTGCCCTCCGCGATCACGGTATGGCCGGCGTTCGAGCCGCCCTGGTAGCGCACCACCACGTCCGCCTTGTCCGTCAAGACGTCGATGACCTTGCCTTTGCCTTCGTCTCCCCACTGGGAGCCAATAAGAACGGTATTCACTATCTACTTCTCCTTCAACGCGGAATAGTATACCATAAATCGCACGCAGGGGAGGGACGCAATTCATTGCGTCCGCCTCACGGCGCGCGCGTGAACGGCGGCTCGCCGGGATTGCGGAGCAGGTTGAACTGCTCGCAGAGGTCCTCCCCGACGATGCGGGAGAACCGCTGCGCCCACTGCTTCCGCTTCTCGTAGTCGTTCTTCGGACGCTCCTCCGGCGGAAGCGCACGGTATTCCGCGAACATCTTCTCGAACGGCTCCCAGCCGTACCGTTCCTGCAGGCGCACGAAGAACTCCAGCGCGAGGAATGGATCCGACTTCCATTGCTCGTAGGGATGCCCTGCCGCCAGCCACGCCTCGTACTTCCGCTTGATCTTCGGACTCCCCATCCGCGTCTGGCGCGGCTTGACGCCGCAGATCTTCTCCATGCAGTAGAGCGTGAAGAAGTTGACCGTCACCTCGCCCGAGCCCTGGAAGGTCCAGTCGCGGTTCTGGTGGTTGTGCCCCATCTCGTGGAAGAACCCCCACACGTTCTCCGCGTTCCCCGATCGAATGATCTGCGCGTCCACGAGCAGATGCGCGCTCACCTTGGGGATCATGATCGGATAGCCGGCGTGCATGAACCCCGCGCACAGCTGCTCGTCGACGCAGAACCGCTCCGGCGAGCTCCGCCGGGACGGAATCGCCGTCAGCTTCGCGTCGAGGTCCATGACCTCCGCCCAGGCCTCCAGCAGCGGCAGGGGATCTTCCATCTTGCGGATGAAGGACGACGGAACGGTGAAGACGATCTTGTCGCTCTCGATCTCCGCCATCGGCGCCGGCAGGTCGCGGAGCGCCTTCCGCCACGCCGCGGCGGTGTCGCGCCCCTTCACGAACCAGGGCGCGGGACAGGCCGGCCCGATCTTGATCCGCGTCGTCCCCGTCTTTCCCCCGGGAACGACCACGTACACCAGGCCGCCGAACGGCGACGACAGGCGCGTTTCCGTCTTGTCCAGCGGCACCTCCACGTCCACCACGGGCGCGCGTATCCACTTTTCATGCGCCGTCACGCGGCAGGTCGTGGTGCCGATCCGCAGGCGCAGTCCCTCCTTCTCCATCCCCTTCGGCAACATCACCGTGAGCGGCTCCCCCGCCACGGCGAACAGCCCCGTGCCGTGCCAGCGCGGCACCGAGAGGTCCAGCGAGACCGTGCGCGTCTCGCGCCGCTTCGATTCCGGCATCCCCGGATAGACCTTCGCCGCCGGATGCGCGCGCCAGAACTTCACCGGTCCCTTCTGCCAGGCGTCCTGAAACGTGGTCAACGCCAGCCGGTCGCGAATCTGTCCCACCGCGATCGGATGTTCAGGAGATGGAACGGGCAGCGGACGGCTCCAGTCCAACAGATCCGCGATCTGCGGCCGGTAACGGCGCTCGTCGTCCGGCAGGATCCGTCCGAACGCCGACAAAAGGAACGACGCCTGCCGCGCCGAATCGAGCGTGAGCTTCCCCGGCCCTTTGGACAGCGCCAATGCCTCCGCGCAACTCATCGCGGGCATGGGTCTCCCCACCGCCGGAAAGAATTTCGCCTCGACGGGTGAGACCGTGTAGTCGCCCGTGTAGAGACCGGCCGGACCAAGCAGCGCGTTGAACGCGTTCTGCGTCTTGAACGACTTGCGCGTGATCTGATGCCATCCCCATCCGACCTCGGAACAGAGCACGCCGCCCCCGCGTTCGAGAAACGCGCG
>JAFRNO010000028.1 GCA_017430155.1 Kiritimatiellia bacterium
CGAAGGCGAGGGACATCGTGTGGGCATACGCAACAAAGCCTCCATTTGGCGTACCATTGTATTCCCGACCGCCGGCACCTATCGGCTCTCCATTTCTTCCATCGGACGTTTTTACCGCTCCAACGACATGTATCTGACCGATCCTGGGATCCTGACGCGCTACAGCGGCAACACGTTCAACGCTTGGGTAGCGAAGGGCGGCGTCACGAACATAGTGGGAACTTTCGGGGTTGACGAACGCGAAAGGTTCGTGACGTACCGATTCCTGTTCGAACTGCCCGAGGGCGGCGACTGGGAGGTGGGCTTTAGCGGACTGAAGGAGTCGGAGCACAAGATCGCGGGCAGTAGCGACTGGCACAGTAACGGCGGCGTGTTGGACGGATTCGTCATCGAGCAGGTGACGCCGAGGGCGAAGCCGACTCTGCCCAAGGCTGCCATCGAGATTGCGGCCGGTGCGACGCTCGCGCTCGACTATCTTGGAACGAACACGGTTGATGCGGTGCGCTATGCCGGGAAAAACTATTCCGGCGAAATCAATGCGAAGACGTGTCCGGCGTTCATTACCGGCGTGGGGGCGTTGTACGTCCGCCCCAAGGGAACGGTAATCATGTTGCGATAGGTGCGGAATCATGAAGAGGGCGCTTCTGGTCGGTTTGCTGGCGGCTGTCTGCAACGGGACGCTTTACGTAGACGCGAAGCAGCGGGTGGCGGAATTCCCTGACGTCCCGTGGAAGGAAATGCGCACCGAAGTCACCACGCGGGAGGCTCGGATCACGGATGCGGGCGGGAGGCGCCTGTTCACGATCACGCCGTCGCCGCGCACGGCTTCGCTGGAGGGGCTTGTGTTGATGCCGCGCGACGACAGGCTTGAGGTCGACGCGCGCGTTCCGATGAAGCGCGGCCTCAGGAGGCTCGTCATGCGCGGGCATCCAAGGGACTGCGATTTCCTGTTCGGCAAACCATGCACGCACCTTGCGGACTGGTATGGCTCCGACGGTTCCGAGCTGAACATGTATCTGGAGGGGCACGATGCCGACGTGAGGTCCTACTACTACGACGAGCGTCCGTGTCCGTTGGCCGGCCGGCGCAGGGTCTTGTCACAGCTTGCCTCGCCGCCTGCGGCGACGAAGGGGCTTGCGTTCCGCTACGACATCATGAAGTTCGGTGACGGGCGTTTTTCGTATTACGGCACGCGGGTGGCGCCGCTGGAATATCTGCAACCGGAACGTCCGCCGTTGCCGAAGCATCCGCCGGAACTGGTGTTCCATGCGCCGTTCGACGGTTCGTCCGAGGCCGCGTTCGCGTGCGGCGATTCGAAGCCGACAAAGGCCAGCGGGCTTGCGTACGCGCCTGGACGCAAGGGACAGGCGGTGAGGATGTCCGCGAAGTCGCGAAGCGCGCTTGCTTACAGGACAGACGGGAACCTTGATTTGCGGCAGGGGACGGTCTCGCTCTGGGTGAAGCTGGAATGGCCGAAAGAGGGGCAGATGGCCTGGCGGTCGATGGTCGGATTCCCCGAAAGCGGCAAGATTACGGGTAACGGACAGTTCTGGCTCTGGTGGTGGGGCAGCAATCTGCGTTTCGACGCGGCGGACGACGTGCGGCACGCCAACTGGGTGCAGCCTTCCATTGACGGCGAATGGCGGCACGTGGTCGCCAGTTGGGACGACGAGCGGTTCAGGGTGTGGCTGGACGGCGAATGCGCGCTTGATTCTGCGCGGTACAACCCCTCGACGACGTCGGGGCCGATGGCGGCGGTACTTCGGCGGAGCACGTTTGACTACTTTACGTACGACCGCGTGCCGGCGGATGTGTTCTACGTCGGCTGCATCAAGGACGGCAAGCAGATGGACGGCCTCATCGACGAACTGAAGATATGGAACGCCCCGATGCAGGAGGAGGAAGTCAAGGCGCTCTGCCGGAAAGAGGGCTACCGTCCGGTTCAGGGGAAAGGTTCAAAGTCTGCTTCCCGTGCCGCCACTCCTGACTATGCGGCGTTGTTCGCCGGCGATGGCGCGAACCCCTACGAGCGCAGAAACGGGGGGCCCGACCTGGAACTGGTGGAGACGATACACCTCGACGAGGCAGCCGTGGCGAAACTTTCAGCGATGAACAGATTCCGCTACGTGGGAAAGGTGGCGTATCACAGACTCGGCGACGCGACATATCTTGAGTGCGGGGCGCGGGAGAACGACAGATTTGCGATCAGATTTGCCGTCGATCCCAAATATCCGCTTTACTGCATCGACATCGACTACCCCGACGACGCGAAGCGCACGGCGGACATCCTGGTGCAGGGCGCGCAGACGACGCAGTGGGACGGATGCACCGGAGCCGACTATGCTATGCAGGTGGGCTATGCATGCGGGGACGAATATCCGTCATCCGGGAAGATGCGTACCCACAGATGCCTGTACTGGACGAGCGATTCCGACGTCGCGCTCATCGTGACGACTGCCAGGGACGGCGCGCCGGCCGCCGTGGGCGAGGTGCGCGTCTACCGCGTGAAGGATGCCAGGTTGCCGTCGCTGAAGGTGAACGAACCTCCCGAGAAGGACGGCTGGCGCAGGGCGCTCGGTCTCTACTACGAGGATCTGGCGATCGGATACGACTTCGCCACCCGGCGGACGAGCGGCAGGGCGCTAGGCGAGCTATCCACGATGATCGATCGGGCGTCTGCGTACATGAAGTACTGCGGGCAAAACATCATGTTCTATCCAGGCGTCTGGTACGACGGACTCGTGGGCGAGGGGAACTACAATCCGCGAAACCACGCGGAACGTTATCTGGAGGCATGGTACGTGAAATTCGCGAAGGAGGGGCTGTACTTCGTGCCTACGATCAATCCGGACAACATGGCCATTGACCCCGGAATCGTCACGCGCAAGACGATGGACGACGGGTCTCTCAATTCCTCGCCGATTGCCATCTTGTCCACGGGGCGTCCCAACTGGGGGGGGCGTTGCAACACGCCGCCAAACTTCTGCTTCGGACATCCCGACGTGCGGCGTGAAATTGAGCGCCAGATCGATGTGTTGCTGGGCCAGGGGGCGTCGTATGCGAGCTTCAAGGGAATTTGCATGCACATGACCATGCACAACATGCTATGGTGGGGCGACATCTCCAGCGGCTACAACGACTACGTCATCGACGCATTCGAGCGGGACACGGGAATCCGCGTTCCCCGTTCCACGACGGCGCTTCGCGCCCGCGCTCATGCGCAATGGCTACGCGACAATGTCCGTGAGGCGTGGATACAGTGGCGTTGCGACCAGGTGACGGCGTTCTACGCGCACATGGCTGAGAAAATTCGCGCGAGGCGGGCAGACCTCAAACTGTGGCTGAACAGTTTCGTGCAACCAGACTTCACCCGTCCGGGATTCGTCAACGAGGATTTCATGGAACACCAGGCGCGCGAGGCAGGTCTGGACAAGAAGGCGTTGGCGGCAATCCCCAATCTGGCCGTGTGCCAGACGGCCCTCCCCGCATTCTACCGAAAGCGCGACAGGTCGCTGTTCCCCAACGCCGCCGCCTACGCCTACAACCGCGTGCTGCAACTGAAGAAGGGCTATTTCGCGCTGCTCGACGGGGCGCGTTTCCCATGGATCAACCAGCACGACCTTTACTGGGAGAATCCCGTCGGCAGGGAACCTGGCGGACTTTCCTGCGACTGGCTGAAGGAGTGTCCGTGGCATGTGACGACGATCAATCCGGGTGGTGTTCATGCGTTGCGTGACTTCGTGGTGCCTCTTCGCCACCGCGACGTACTGGGGATGTCGAAGGGCGGCTTCCTTGTGGGGACCTACGGCATGGAGGAGCATCTGCGCGCGTTCGCCGCCGCGTACCGGGCGCTGCCGGCCGTGGTGATGAAGGAGATTGGGCGGAAAGGCAACGTGGTGCTGCGGTACGCGGACTACGACGGCAAGTCGTACTTCTACGTGGTGAACACAGACTGGAAGCTTGCGACGGTCGAGTTGACGGTCCCCGAAGGTACGCGCAATCTCGTGACCGGCGCCAGTTTATCCGGCGATGCCAAACTTACGCTCGGCCCCTACGAGTTGATGAGCTTCGCGGCACCATTCGGCAAGCCAACGAACTTGTCAGGAGAATCAAGATGAGAAAGACCAGTGTTGCCCTGTCCGTGTTGTTGGAGGTATTGCTCGCACCCTGCGTGGCGGGGACGGTGACGAACGCCTACTACCGCGCGGAGCTTGAGACGGCCGACGGCGTTGCGCGGCTCGCGGGACTCGTGAAGGTGCAGAAGGGCGGCGACGTGTCCGTGCCGGGAACGTGGACGGTACCGGGCGGCGCGGCGGCCGTGGCGTTCGAGAACGGGCGCATCGTCGTGAAGGGGAAACTCGTGTTCGACGCGGGCGGGGCGGCGTTTGAGCTGACGGGACGCGGCGTGACGTTCGGTAGCGGGGCCGGCCGCTGGCAGATCGGGCTTGACGGCAAGCGGACGAACATGACGAGGAGCGGCTTCACGCTGGAGCCGCACCCGGACACGCCCGGAGACGTGACGTGGCTCGACTTCACGTGGCAGAGCGTCCCGCCCAAGCTCGACCCCGCGCAGCTC
>JAFRNO010000003.1 GCA_017430155.1 Kiritimatiellia bacterium
ACGCGGAGACCTGCATCATCGGGCAGAGCGCGTGGATCTGCGCGGAGCGGATGAAGAGCTCGGGGTCGAACGGCGAGCCGGGGATGAACGCGATCCAGTCGCCGCCGCCCACCATGTCGGGGCAGATGAACGGCTGGCCGAGCAGCCCCGCCGCGATCATGTCCGCGACGATCCGGTTGAGCGCGGTCCACTCGTGCATCTTGTCGTGGAGGCGCACGACCACGGGCAGCTGCTGCATGCGCCACGTGTTGCGCACCTCGCAGAACGGGTACTTGAGCGCGTACGCGCAGTACCTGTTGTTGAGCGAGCCGCAGGTCGCCTTCGGGTCGGCCGCGCGCCGGTCGGAGAGGTTGTACGCGCCCAGGTCGGCGCCGTCGAACTTGAAGCCGTCCACCCCGAAGTCACGCACGAGCCCGTCGAGCGTCTCCGTGAACCAGGCGTTGGCGTTCGGGTGCGAGAAGTCGAGGAACGCCGAGTACCCGTTCCACCAGCCGCACGCCTTGGGCTTCGTCCTGAAATTGTATTCACCTTCGCCGGGCTTGGCCGCAGTCGGCTCCGTGAGGAACCCGCCCTTCGCGGGATAGCCCCGCACGTCGTCGGGGTTGCGTCCCCACGCGATGCGCCGGAACGCCGGCGTGTCCATGCCCACGTACGGGCACATCCAGAGCATCACCTTGTAGCCCATGCCGTGGAGCGCGTCGACCATCGCCTTCGGGTCCGGGAAGCGTGACGGCTCGAACCGCCAGTCGCCGTAGCCGGCCTGCCACGTGTCGTCGATCATGAGCACGCCCGGCGGCACGCCGTGGTCGAGCATGGACCGGGCGTAGGCGAGAATGTCCTTCTGGTTCTGGTGGTACGTCAGCTCGATCCACGTGTTCAGCTGCGGCGCGGTGAAGAAGAGGAGGTCGGGCGTCTTCCCCGACGGCGGGAACCACTTGCGCATCGCGTGGCGGTACGCGCCGGGGAGGGTCGGCTCGGACGCGGTCTCCACGCACACGGCCCCGTCGGCGTCCATCGTGATCGCGCCGTCCTTGAACGCGATCTCCGACTGCGCGTCGGACCAGATCGCGTGCCCCCTGTCCGAGACGAGCAGCGACGCGCACTGGTTCGAGTAGTTCTTGCGCCGCAGGTCGATCTTCAGGCGCGTCGACGCCGTGAACGGCATGTTCGTGCCGAAGAAGTTCGCCGCGCCCCACCAGCGCTCGCCCTCCTCGATCTTCACCGTGCGCGTCTCCGCGAACGCGGGGAGCGCGCAGAGCGCCAGAGCGCAGAGCGCGAGACGCGCGCCGGCCGTTCCAAACGGGGATTTACTGACGTTCATTGACTGCCTCCTTCTGGTCATTGGCTTTCTCTGCAGGACTTCTCCCCTGCCGTTCTGCCGGCGCGGCGCTTTTCGCAGCAGCCCTTCCAGCGGGCGCGGTCGGCGTCGTTCCAGAGGTTCGCCTCCTCGTAGTCTCCGCAGAACGGGATGCCCAGGTCGATCCAGCACGCGAAGAGGCGCAGCTCGGCGTCCGTGAGGCCCTTGGCGTGTCCCTTGTCGAGCTTCTCCGAAAGGAGACGGCTTGTGCGCGACCCGCGCGTGAGCGGGGGATGGGGCGTCGGAACGGACCCCGAGCTGATCCAGTTGAGCATCGGATGATCGGGGTTGCCGCTCCACGCCATCCGCTCGCCTTGGCCGTGTGCGCGCGCGTGCGTGAGGGCCACGTAGCTCCGCGTCCATTGGCGCTTGGAGCGCTCGTCGCGCACGGGCGCGGACGTGAGGTCGCAGATGTTCGTGTTGCCGGCGGGCGAATGGCACGCGACGCACCGCCGGTCGAGGATCGGCTGGATCTCGCGCAGGAAGCTGAAGCCCTTCGCCTGCTCGGGCGGCACGCCGTCCGGACGCTTCAGCTTCAGCGGCGGCGCGCCGCCCGCCCGCGACGCGCGGAAGTCGGGCGTCTGGCCCGGCGGCTCGTGGCAGCCGATGCAACTCGCGTTCTCGCCAGGCTGAAGCATGGTCCAGCTGCGCATGGACTGAACCATCCGCCCCTTCTCGTCGAGAAGCATGAAGTAGATCGGCGTGCACGCGGGCGCCTCGAAGAAGACGGAGCCGTCCTCCGCCACCGGCACCTCGCCGAGCACGCGCTTGACGCCCCACGTGCCCTGTCCGAGCGCGGGCGCCGTGCAGGAGAGCCCGCCGCCGCCCGGACCGCCGTTCGCGTTCCAGCCGATGCCCGCCGGACGGTAGTCGACCGACACCGCGCGCAGCGTCTTCACCGTCCCCTTCGGCACGCCCTTCATCGCCGCGCCCTCGTAGACGTTCTGGATGGCGAACGTGCCCGTCGTCAAGGTTTCGTCGGGCCGCACGGAAGGACGCTTCGCCAGCGTGCGCGCGCGCACGGGCACGGGGCGTCCGCACGGCACCTTGCCGCGCTGCGGGACGAGCAGCTCGTAGCCGCCGTCCACGTCCGTCCAGTACAGGCCGAAAGGCGCGCGGTGGTCGCGATAGAGCACCCGCCCCTGCTTGTTGCGCCGCCAGCCCTCGGGCAGATAGGCGAGCACGACCTCACGGTCGTTGACGGGATACGGGTAGGCCGCCACGCGTCCGCCCTGTCCGTAGGCGTCGATGCGCACGGCCTTCGCCCGACGCAGCGGCGCGAGCTGCCACGCGCCGGCGGCCTCTTCGCTTCCCTCGCGCAGGTCGAAGCGCATCAGCTCGCCCGGCTGGAGCGAGTGGTGGCCCGTGGCGATGCCGAAGAGAAGCGAGGTGCCCGGCACGGCGCGCGCGTGGATGAGCGTGGTGGGGAACCAGGAGTTGCCGCCGTAGACGGCCCGCTGGTTCGTGCCGTCCACGTTCATGCCGAAGAGCGGCTGCGGGTACATCTGCGAGCGGTCGTTGTATTCCCAGCGCGTGTAGAGGACGCGTCCGTCCGCCGTGAGCGCGGGGTAGTTGTCGTGGACCTGGTCGAAGGTGATGCGCCGGATGTTCGAGCCGTCCGCCTCGCACCGGTAGAGGTTGCTCACCTCGGTCCACCAGCAGTCGACGATCTGCATGCAGCGCGTGGAGTTGAAGAGGATGCGTCCGTCGGGCAGGTAGCAGCCCTCGTAGTCGGCGATTCCCTTGCCGAAGGTCAGCTGGCGCGCCTTCTTGCCCGCGAGGTCGTACTCCCAGAGGTGGAAGTCGTCGCCGCGGTCGCTCGCCTTGAAGGAGTAGAGGAGGCGCGTGCCGTCGGGCGACACGTCCACGTCGCGGAAACACCCTTCCTTCGATTCGAGCAAGACGGTCTCGCGCCAAAGGCCGTCCGGGGTGCATTCGGCCAGGCAGAGGCTCGACCCGATCGCCAGGTACGTACGCTCGTTCTGCGCGTCGGAAAGCGCCTCCGTGTAGGCGTAGTGCGAGCCGCCCATCACGTAGTGGCGGCAGTAGGCCCAGCGGCGCGAGAAGTCCGCGACGCCCTTCAGCCGCTTCGCGCGGCGCGCCAGGCAGCCCTTCCTGTATTCGGCCTCCGTCTTTCCCTTCGGCAGGCCGCCGTCCTGCCGCAGCCAGTTTTCCATCAGCTCGTCAGGCGGCGGCGCGCCGATGACGACAGGCGCAGCCGCCCACAGAAGAAGCAAGAAGATGCGTTTCATGCGCGGCGACCTCCTTCAGTAGTCAGCATCTGTACGCGGTTTTCCTCGTCGCGGTTGAGGACCTCCACGAAGTACGGGGCGTGACCGCCGCGGCAGAAGAGCCCGTGCACGGCGTCGGGACCGTCCGCGGCGATCACGTCGCGGATGAGCCGGATCATCGCCTTCGTGATCCGCAGGCCGGGGATGAACACCGGGATGCCGGGCGGATACGGCACGAGGAACTGCGAGGCGATGCGCCCCTCGGACTGCTCGATCGGCACGAGCTCGCCGTCGCAGAGCGCCGCGTCGCGCGGCAGCGCGACGGGCTGTCCGGACACCGCCTCCAGGATGCGTCCCCCGTTGCCCGCCGCCGAAGGCGCGCCGATGAGGCGGGCATGCTGGCGGCAGACGCGGAACAGGTACTCGAAATGCTCCTCCATCGTGCCCGCCGTCACGAGGAAGAGGACCGTCGTCGCGCTCGACTTCTCCCACTGG
>JAFRNO010000191.1 GCA_017430155.1 Kiritimatiellia bacterium
GCCTGCACCCTTTTCTCAGGCAAGAACACGAACGGCGTGCAGAATGTCGGGGGTGGGCATCTCTTCCAGTTCAACCCTCCGCTTGTGCAGATGGTTTCCCCGGAGGACGTCTCGAACGGATGGCGCGTGGCGGAGGAAACAGAGGCCGAGTCGTTCGCGCAGCCATCCGCCCATGCGATCACGAACGAACACTGGCGCCGACGCGGCGCGTTCGATGACGCTCTCCGCATCTCCGCCAACGGATGGTCGTATCCATACGCAACGGGCGTGACCGTCCTCGCGCGCGGCGAGTTGCGCACCAGCATCCGCACGCACGACTTCCCGCGCGCATTTGCACAGAACCTCTCGCTTCTGCCGCTCGTCAACTGGCCGCTGCTTCCTGAAGGACGGCGTGAAAGCCTCTTCTGGTACGCGACAACGCCCTCCAACACGCTGCTGACGACCTGGTGGAATGCCGCGCTCGGACGCGACGCGACGAACCCCGTCAGTTTCCAAGCGGAGCTCTTCCCCGACGGCGACTTCACCTATCGCTACGAGGACCGCACGGTGCGCCATGCGCGCGTGTGGCCGTTCGACTGGGACAACGACGGTCTTGAGAACTCGGTCGATCCCAATCCGCTCACGCCGGGACCCGACGCCCACGGCACCAACGCGGAATGGTACAATACGGTATGTTCCAACATCGTGGTCGCGACACCTGGGGGAAGCGGCGTCCCGCCGCTTCATCTTGAATGGCGCGAGGGCGTCAACTCCAATGCCTACTACTTCGTGGACGTGGTGACGGAGCGCGGCCCTGCGCCGATCTACTTCACGGGTGACCGCGACTCGCGCCTCGGCAACCCCGTGGTGGTGGCAAACGCCTTCGAGACCAACCGCGTGCCACTCCTAATCGGCATCGACTACGCCATCACCTCCCCCGTGCCGTTCACAGTGTCGTACCCCATGGAATACATGTACCCCGAGTTGGAGACGAACGAACTCTGCCGTGCGCACATCCGCTGGCCGCTGGGGTTTAGCGTGGCATTGGATGGGTACGGCGGGTACTACGTAACCGCCATTCCGTACGATCCGGGCGGGACATTTCAATGGGGAAACGGCGGTGCTGGTGGCATGCGATCAGGTGACGTCCGGTCTGGGGATTCAGGATCGTCGTCATGTGGATATTCCTTTTACGGGGATTGGCTCGGCTTTATGTGCTCAGGGTCTGACTGCGGATGCCATGGTTGTTCTGTGGATGGTACCTACGTCATGGAGTGTTCCACGTTCAATCTCCCAACGCTGTTCTGCGGATGCTCGTACGATGACCTCGATGATCCCCCTGATGATCCGCCCGACGAACCGTTTCCCGTAACGCCATCCGTTTCAATCACTTTTAGCGCACCGGCGGTCATATTCGAAGACCGCTACGAGGCGTCGCCCAATAACTGGGTGGAAAAGCGATCCACCACTAATACACTTACGGTGTCGGCATCTGGCGGGGCCAGCGGCGCAACTCTGATTCTGACGGCGCAAAACTTTGAGTGCCTTCAGCGTGTTGGCGGCGGCTCTGTGTCCTTGCCAGCGGAGGTCGTCCTTGGCCCGTACATGTCGTATAAGACCACATTCCGTTGTGAAGGGGCGGGGAACGGAGGAACGCCATTGGCGAGCGGCATCATCTCTGGTCTAGACGGGACAGACTCTTCGTCTGCGCAGATGTCCGTAGTGAGGGTGGAGATACAAAGTTGTCTTGTAGCGCCTGAAAATGAGAAACTTAATCGCCATGATTTCGGAATTGGGGAATTAATGTATTTTTTCCAATCTCCGGCTTCACCTGTAATCTCAATTTCGGCGACAGACGCAGAAATCCGTGGCGTAGTAGCACGGACCATCACTTGGGGTATCTTGGATCTTGATCATTCGCTATCTCTTTCCTTGAACGGCGTCGAGTACATTCCGCTTCTGTCGATCAAGAGGCCTCTTGGAATTGAGGGATATGATGCGCAGACATTAACCAATGGTCTTCCTGCCGGTGCTGCCGGGGGGATTAAGCTTGTGCAGAGATATAAAGTTCTACCGCTTACCGTTGATTTCTCCGCACTTGAGATAGAGGAAGTCCCATGCTACGACCCTATTCCGCCGACGGGGTACTTTATTTATACATCGCCAGAAGACTTTCCTCGGACGCATTCGGGTGAAGCGGGTGCTGGGAATTCGTGGTTGCCAGTTGGTTCTGGAAACCGCGCCGCAGTGCGTGATTACGCTGGGACTGGTGAAGCACTTCCTCGTAGGATGCCGGATGGTACGGAGACAACCAATACGACTTATGGCTGGCTGGGCGGGAACTTGACTTGGAAAGTCCCATTTGGCTGGAGAAGGAAATCTGATAGCTCGGTGACAGAACCTGTCGGAAGATTTGCTGAGGACACGAGACAAATCATGTCGTTGACTGAGTCGGGTGATTTTTGCGTACGGAAACTCGGGCATGAAGCCATACGTCGGATTGATGGCACGATTATATTGGACGGGAATTCTGATGACGGTATCCTTGATAACTAAAATCGTAATGAGGAAGAAAAGGATGAAGATCAATCTTACGATAAAGCTTGTGAGCGTTTTTGTATGTGCGTTAGCATACTGTGGAAAGTCTGAATATGGCAAGACAAGTAATGGCGACGAAGAATCGGAAATAAGAGAATCTATCGCGCGCGCCCCCGAGATGATGCTTTCCCAGAATGCGAATGTCGGGGCGTATATTGACGGGACATGTAAGGCGATAGCAAAAATCCCCGATGCCGCGACCCGTTACAGCTATTACCGTGCGTTCATGGATAAGGCTTGTGCGACTCGGCTGGAGAATATTGATGGAACGGCTCCTTTAAGAAAAACTGAATTAGAATCGGCAGTATACAGTTACAACAGGCAATACGAGATTGAATGTCGACAAGAGCGCTCTTTGGATCGCTTGGCAAAAGTTGCCGAGGACATTTGGCAATATCTTTTCTTTGTAGAGGCAACACCCGCCCCTGGCGAGGAGCTGTTTTACCCGTGGTTCAAACTGATAGAGAAACTTAAGGCAGAGGAAAAAAGGAGGGGATTGAAACCAATGAGTTTATGCAAACATACAATAAATCTGATGGAGCGTCATTTTCTTTTCACCTACCTGCCGTATGGGCGAGGAGCGACAGATACGCAAAACCGTGCGATGGTCGAGGCTCGGTTCAAGCACGTGGTTGGTCGTCCGATCCGGTCGGCGGAACAGTATGAGGCGGATGCGCGGCGAAGGGTGGAGGAGAATATCAAAGAACGCCAGAAGCAACAAGAAGCTAATCGAAAAGCCCTTGAATTTCAAAAGAGTCAAGACAAGGACACTAATATACCGTGATCGCAGGGAGGTCGCCGGGCCATTTTGTGGGTTATTGTTTTTGATTTTGTGTTTGCGCGGACGGCGGGGATATGACATAATGTTTGCGCTGGACTCGGCAGCCGTGTTTCTGCTCCCTGCGGTGAATCCAGGCCGTTCGGCCTGGCCGGCAGGGACCATGGCAGGCGAGATACAAGAATGCTTAGAAAATTGACATGTCTTTGGTGAACATGAAGGAAATGCTGGGCGCGGCCCGCAAGGCGCACAAGGCCGTCGGCGCGTTCAACATCACGAACTACGAGACGGCCGCGGCCGTGCTCAAGGCGGCGGAGGCCGAGAACGAGCCGGTGATCATCCAGCTCTACATGCGCCTCTTCGACACGGGGAAGGCCTACGACCTCTGCGGCATGCTCCAGCGCCTCGCCTTCCGCGGCAAGGTGCCCGTGGCGCTCCACCTCGACCACGGCTCCACCGTGAAGCAGGCGACGGACGCCCTCGCCTGGGGATACACGTCCGTCATGTACGACGGCTCGCGCTCCCCCTACGACGAGAACGTGAAGTGGACGAAGCACGTGGCCGACTACGCCCATGCGCTCGGCGCCACGTGCGAGGGCGAGATCGGACACGTCGCGCAGGGCGACGAGACCGCCCTTACGGACGTGGACGAGGCCGTGAACTTCGCGAAGGCGACCGGCGTGGACGCGCTCGCCGTTTCGATCGGCACGGCGCACGGCTACTACAAGGCGGAGCCCAAGCTCGACATTCCGCGCTGCGCCGCGATCGCGGACGCGCTGCCCGAGACGCCGCTCGTCCTCCACGGCGGCAGCGGCACGCCGCTCGCCGACGTGCGCCGCGCAATCGAGAGCGGCATCGCGAAGGTGAACATCGCCACGGAGTTCCTCGACGGCTACATCAAATCCACCCTCAAGGTGTTCGGCGACCTCAACGGCGCGTTCGTGCCGCCCGACAAGTTGGCCGACCCGATCATCGACGCCTGCGCCGCGCACGTGCAGCGGCTCATCAAGTTCTTCGCGGGACGATAGAACAGAATGAAGAAACTGGTGTTGTTGGCGGCGGCCGTAATCGGCGCGGGCGCGTTCGGCGCGCCGGAGACGGTGGTCACGGGCGATTTCACGAAGGTGGTGCGTCCGTTGCGGGCGATGCACGGCGTCGGGCAGCCGCCGTTCATCTTCACGCAGTACAGGATGTTCAAGTACCTGCGGCGCGCGGGGATCCCGTATTCGCGTCTCCACGACGTAGGCGGCTGGCTTGGCGGCGGGCTGTGGGTGGACATCCCCAACCTCTTCCGCAACTTCGACGCGGACGAGACCAAGGAGGAGAACTACGACTTCGCCTTCACGGACGACCTTGTCAGGCAACTGCTTGCCCATGGCGTGGAGCCGTTCTTCCGCCTGGGCGTGACGATCGAGAACCGGCACGACCTCCACTCGTACCGCATCCATCCGCCGAAGGACTACGCCAAGTGGGCGCGGATCTGCGAACACGTGATCCGGCACTACACGGAAGGGTGGGCGAACGGGATGAAGGCGAAGATCGACTACTGGGAGATTTGGAACGAGGCCGACGGCGGTTCCGACGATCCCGCTCGGAAAAGCGGCACCTGGTCCGGCACGCCCGAACAGTACTTCGAGTTCCACGCGGTGGCGGCTAGGCATCTGAAGGCGAAATTCCCGAAGCTCCGCATCGGCGGGCCGGCGCTCGCCGGGAACCTGAAGTGGGCCGACCGGTTCCTCGGCCACATGGCCGCGCACCAGGTGCCGCTCGACTTCTTCTCCTGGCACTGCTACGGCACGCCGGGCGCCTGCGTGAAGCGCGCGCAGGCCGTCAGGAAACTGCTGGAAAAGCACGGCTACGGCGCGGCGGAAGACATCATGAACGAGTGGAATCCGGGCGGCGACCGGGCGAATCCGGCGACGGCGGCGAAGGTGATGGCCGTGATGCTGGAGATGCAGAAGAAGACCACGACCTCTGTGCTTTGCTACTACGACGCCCGCTTTTCGCCCGACAGGTACGCTGGGCTCTTCAACCCGGACACCTGGCGCCCGAGCCTTGCCTACTATCCGTTCGTGGCGTTCAACGAGGCGTACAAGCTGGGCGGGGAGGTGGCGACGGGGACGAACACCCCGGATCAGATCGCGGTGCTGGGCGCGTCCGGAAAGGGGCGCAGGATCCTGTTGCTGGCGAACGTGGGCGGGGAGGTGTCGGTCCGCCTCGATCTCACGGGCGTGGACCTTGCGAACGTCCAGGTGTTGCGCATCGACGGCGAGAACACGCTCACCCTCACGGGTGAGGGCGTTGCCGACGGGAAGATTTCGCTGCCCGCCGGCGGCAGCGCGATGATCGTCTTCCTCTGAGGCGCGGCGATGTGGTATACTGTTTGTCGATCGAAAAGCTGTGAAAGGAAAAAGAGCGATATGCTGACCAGACGTTTCGTCCTCGGCGGGCTCGCGAGCGCGTTCGCGCTCGGCCCGCGCCGCATCTTCGCCGCGCCCCCGGGCGCCTTCACCGGCGGCAAGCCCGCGCTCACGTTCGGGGCTCTCTCGGACGTGCACTTGTGCCTCGCCCCCGGCGGGGCGAAGCTGCGCGAAACGTACGACACGTCCACCCTTGAGGCGACGTTCGGCTGGTTCCGCGACCAGGGCGTGGACGCGGTGCTCATCGCGGGCGACATGGCGCACAGCGGCCTCGCCGGCGAGCTGAAGGCGCTTGCCGAAACCTGGTTCAAGGTGTTCCCGAACGACAAGGCGCTGGACGGGCGGCACGTCGAGCGCGTTTTCGTGTTCGGCAACCACGACTGGTCCAGTCCCGGCCGCGCGAAAGAGGTGTTCCCCGACGAGAAGGCGCGGAACGACAACCTGCTCGTCGTCAATCCACGCAAGTGGTGGGACGAGCTGTTCCACGAGGAGTGGACGCCGATGTTCGAGAAGGACGTGAAGGGCTATCCGTTCATCGGCGCGCATTGGTGCAATGGCGGCTGCAACGGCAAGAAAGAGAAATTCTCAAAGGGCATGAAGGCGTTCTACGCCGCGCGGAAGACGCCGTTCGATCCCGCGAAGCCGTTCTTCCACGTCCAGCACCCGCACCCGCGCGGCACGGTCCACGGCGAAAAGGTCTGGGGACAGGACGACGGCGTCTCGTCGGGCATCCTTTCTGCCTACTCCAACGCGATCGCCTTCTCGGGCCATTCGCACACGTCGCTCACCGACGAGCGCGCCATCTGGCAGGGTGCCTTTACCGCCGTCGGCTGCGCGTCGCTGCGCAACGTCTCGCAGGGCACGCCCGGCGCGATCTGGCTGCCGGGTGGCCTGGAGAACGCCCGTACGCCCAAGGGGAAGGACTACTCGGCGCAGAACGGGGTCAAGGCAATGGCCGTCACTGAGCTCATGAACTGCCGCCAGGGACAGCTCGTGCGCGTCTACGCCGACCGCGTGGTCTTCTCGCGGCGCGAGTTCGTGACGGGCGCGCAGATCGGCGACGACCTCGTGATGCCGCTGCCGGCGGCGGAGAAGAAACCCTTCGCGTTCGCGCCGCGCGCGGCGAAGGCGCTGGCGCCAGAGTTTCCGGCGGACGCGAAACTGGCGGTCCGTCGCACGACGGGTCCGCTGCGCGCCACGAAGAAGAAGACCAACAAGAAGAAAATGGCCGAGATCTGGGAACTGACGATTCCGGCGGCGACCGCGGTGCGTTCGGCGCGCGCGGGCGTCTACGAAGTCACGGCAATTGGCGCCGACGGGAAAACGAAGGTGTTCGCGATGGCGGTGGAGGGTTGCCGCTTCCCGCTCACCGACCCGCGCGCGACGGCGCCGTCCCAATTCCGCCTCGCCTGCTCGCGCCTGCCGGCCGGCGGTGGCACGTTCGAGGTGCGCGCCATTTCCTGCTGGGGCAAGAAGTCCGCCCCTCTGCGCATTGCATACACTTGACGAATAAGGAGTGGAAGAACATGTCCGACTGCAATGAGACAAAGTCCAGTGACCGGGTCTACAAGTGGCTGATGCTGGTCATGCTGGCGGTGACCTATTTCCTGATGCACGGTTCGCGCCAGGTGTTCAACGCGTCCCTGCCGCAGATCAAGGTCGACCTCGCGGGCCACGGCGCCACGGACGCGCAGCTCGGGCTCTCGCGCACGTTCTTCCTCTTCGCCTACGGCTGCATGGTGCCGTTCGCGGGCATCGCGGCGGACTTCTTCCGGCGCAAGTGGGTGATCGTGATCGGCACGCTCCTCTTTTCCACGAGCGTGTTCTTCACGGGTTTCGCCGACTCGATGCTGATGTTCTTCGTCCTGTACGGTTTCATGAACGGCATCGGCCAGTGCATGATCCCGGGACCGGCCTCTTCGCTGATCGCGCAGTTCCACACCGAAACGCGCTCGACGGCGCTTTCGATCTACCAGTCGGCCCTTTACGTTGGCATCCTCGTCTCGTCCGTCCTCGCCAGCTGGCTGGGCGGCGCGTCGCAGGGCGGCTGGCGAATCTCGTTCTGGGTCTTCGGCGGCGTCGCGATCGTGTGGATGGCCGTGCTGACGGTGTTCCTCCGCAACACGCCGGCGCTGAAGGTCCACGACGAGGAGGTCAAGCCGAAGTTCTCGGACGCGTTCAAGGCGTTCGCCTCCAAGCCGTGCGCGTGGTTGCTGACGTTCGCGTTCGGCATGCTCGTCTTCGGCTCCAACTGCTTCCGCACATGGATGCCCGCGTTCATGCAGAAGGCCAACTGGGGGCTGTCGCCCGCCTCGGCGGCCTTCCACTCCGTGTTCTGGTTCTATCTCGGCAGCTTCATCGGCATCGCCATCGGGGCGCGGACGTCGGACAAGCTCGCCCGCGCGCGGCCGGGCATCCGCCTCACGATCATGGCGATCGGGCTTGCGCTTTCGGCGCCCACGATGGCCGGCATGGTGCTGGTGCCCACGCTGTGGCTCAGCTGCATCATGATGTTCTTCTTCGGGCTCGGCGGCGGATTCTTCGACTGCAACCTCTACGCCGGGCTGTTCGACGTTGTCGCGCCGCGCTACCGTTCGGCGGCGATGGGGCTCTACCTCAGCGGCGCGTTCTTCCTCGGCTGTCCCGCGACGTGGGCGCTCGGCAAGGTCGGCGAGCATTTCTCCCTCCAGGCCGGCATGGCGATCTTCGCCGTCACCTACGCGCTCGGCGCCGTCGCGATCTTCCTGGCGCGCGGGGTCTTCTACGCCAAAGACCGCGTTGAATGAGAACACGCGGAGAAGGTGTGCCATGTTGCTTGAACATGTCCATGTGGTTTCGCCGGACGTCGACCTGCCGGAGGCATTCGTGCGTGTGCGCGACGGGAGGATTGCCGCCGTCGGACGCGACCTCGCGCCGGAGCCCGGCGAGGAGACGGTGGACCTGCACGGGCAGTACCTGGCGCCGGGATTCATCGACATCCACACGCACGGACGGAGCGGGCATGACTTCTGCGACCTGACGGACGAGGCGTTCGACGTGATGGGGCGCGATCGCCTGGCGGACGGCGTGACGGGTTTTCTCGCGACGGGGCTGACGCGTCCCGAAAGCGACCTCGCCGAGATGTGCCGTTGCGCCGAACGCTACAAGGCGAAGGGCGCGGGCGCGACGTGTCTCGGCGTGCACCTGGAAGGTCCGTTCTTCAATCCCGAGATGGCGGGGGCGCAGAATCCGGCCTTCCTGAAGGACCCCGACATCGGGTTCGTCGAGCGGCTACACGCGATCTCGCCCGTGCGGAAGGTCTCGTTCGCGCCGGAGCTGCCGGGCGCGGAAGCGTTCGTGCGCGGACTCGTGCAGATGGGCATCGTCGCGTCGGGCGGACACTCCGCCGCCGACTACGACACGTTCGAACGCGCGCGCGTCGCCGGCATGACGCATCTCACCCATTTCTGCAACGCGATGATGCCGATCCACCACCTGCGTCCGTCGATGGTCACGGGCGGCCTGCTGGCGGACGATGTGTACGTGGAGATGATCTGCGACGGCGTGCACCTCTCCGACCCGATGATCCGCCTCATCGCGAAGGCGAAGGGGCCGGACCGCATGATGCTCATCACCGACTCGATGAGCGCGGCGGGGTGTCCCGACGGCATCTACTCGCTCGGCGGGCTGCGCGTGCGCGTGGCGGACGGCTGCGCGCGCCTCGCGGACGTGCCGTACGACCCGAAGGCGGTCGTCTCCAACGTCGCCGGCTCGGTCGCGCGCTTCGACGCCTGCTTCCGACGCTATGTGCGCGTGACGGGCCTGCCGCTCGCCGAGGCCGTCAAGGCCGCGGGCTGGAACCAATGCGTGTCGCTCGGCATTCCCGACCGAGGTAGGATTGAGGCCGGATTCGTTGCCGACCTCGTCGTGCTGGATGGCGATCTCCATCCCGTCGCCACCTACGTGAACGGGAAAAAGGCAACAAGCTGAAAACGGGGAGGTGCGCAACTTGTTGCGACCGACACACCTCGCCCGGCTAATCTTACCCTTGCCTAACAAGGGGTCGATATGAGATAATTTATCCTACATCCGCACAGGAGAGACATCTCCATCCATAAAAGGAAGAAGAACAAAAATGAGCAAACAGCTAGAGACGATGACGCCTGAGCTGCGGGCGTTCATTGAGGAATGGAAGGCGAAGCCGGGCAACCTGATCATGGTCCTGCACCGCGTGCAGCAGACCTACGGCTACATTCCGCGCGAAATCGCCATTGAAACGAGCCAGATACTGGACGTGCCGCTCGCCAAGATCTACGGCGTCATCACGTTCTACAACTTCTTCCGCCTGCAGAAGGCCGGCAAGTACAACATCCAGGTGTGCCTCGGCACGGCCTGCTACCTGCGCGGCGGCGACGACGTCCTCAAGGAGTTCGAGAAGCAGCTGGGCGTGGGCCTGAACGCGACCACCCCGGACGGGATGTTCTCCGTGGAGGCGGTGCGCTGCCTCGGCTGCTGCGGCCTCGCGCCGGTGGCGGTCGTGAACGGCGAGGTGCACGGCAAGCTCTCGACGAAGGACGTCGAGAACATCATCGCGAAGTATTGTGCGGAAGGCTGAAAGGAACAAGAAAATGGCTAAGCTTACATTGGCAGACCTGCGCAAGATGCGCGAGGAGAAGCAGAAGGCGATGGAGATGCGCGACGCGTCCAACAAGGACGTGCAGGTGATCGTGGGCATGGGCACGTGCGGCATCGCCGCCGGCGCGAAGGACACGTTCACGGCGCTCGTGAACGCGATCAACGACAAGGGACTCACGAACGTCCTCATCCGCCAGACGGGCTGCATGGGCCTGTGCCACTCGGAGCCGACCGTGGAGGTCGTTGTCCCCGGCATGCCCACGGTGATCTACGGTAACGTGGACGCGGCGACGGCGAAGTCCCTGGTCGAGAAGCACATTGTCGGCCACCAGCTGATCGACGACAAGATCCTCGATCGTCCGAGCATTGACATCATCAAGAACGCCTAAGGAGCACGACAATGGCATACGAATCATACGTTCTTGTGTGCGGCGGCACGGCGTGCTGCTCGAGCGGCGGCTCGGCCGTCGTGGAGGCGTTCAAGAAGGAGCTTGAGGCGGCGGGCCTCAAGGACAAGGTGCAGGTGGTCGTGACGGGCTGCCTCGGGTTCTGCGAGCAGGGCCCGATCGTGAAGATCCTCCCGCAGGGCACGTTCTACGTGCAGGTGAAGGCCGAGGACGTGAAGGAGATCGTCGCGGAGCACCTCGTGAAGGGCCGCGTCGTGCAGCGTCTCTGCTACGACCCCGCGCAGGCGAAGAAGCTCGTCGCGGAGGCGAACATCCCGTTCTACCAGAAGCAGTACCGCATCGTGCTGCGCAACTGCGGCATCATCGACCCGGAGAAGATCGAGGACTACATCGCGCGCGACGGCTACAAGGCCATCGAGAAGGTGCTCTTCGAGATGACGCCGGAGCAGGTGGTGGAGGAGATTCTGAAGTCCGGCCTGCGCGGCCGCGGCGGCGCGGGCTTCCCCACCGGCATGAAGTGGAAGTTCGCCCAGCAGCAGCCGAAGGGCCAGAAGTACATGGTGTGCAACGCGGACGAGGGCGACCCCGGCGCGTACATGGACCGCTCCACGCTGGAAGGCGATCCCCACTCCATCCTCGAGGCCATGACGATCGCGGGCTACGCGATCGGCGCCTCGAAGGGCTTCATCTACATCCGCGCGGAATACCCGCTCGCCATCGAGCGACTCCAGATCGCCATCAAGCAGGCGCATGAGCTGGGCCTCCTCGGCGACGACATCCTCGGCAGCGGCTTCTCGTTCGACATCGAGCTCCGCTTCGGCGCGGGCGCGTTCGTGTGTGGCGAGGAAACCGCCCTCCTGCAGTCGATCGAGGGCAACCGCGGCATGCCGAGGCCGCGTCCGCCGTTCCCGGCCGTGAAGGGTCTCTGGGAGCGTCCCACCGTCATCAACAACGTCGAGACGCTCGCGAACATCCCCGTCATCATCAACAAGGGCGCCGACTGGTTCAACAAGATCGGCACCGCGACGACGAAGGGCACGAAGGTGTTCGCGCTCACGGGCAAGGTGAACAACTCTGGCCTCATCGAGGTGCCGATGGGCACCAC
This sequence comes from Kiritimatiellia bacterium, assembly GCA_017430155.1. GTDB lineage: Bacteria > Verrucomicrobiota > Kiritimatiellia > RFP12 > UBA1067 > RUG572. The sequence continues at coordinate 11,902 of JAFRNO010000191.1, forward strand.
CCTCCGCGAGATCATCTTCGACATCGGCGGCGGCATCCGCGGCGGCCACCAGTTCAAGGCGGCCCAGACGGGCGGTCCTTCCGGCGGCATCATCCCGCCCCAGTTCCTCGACACGCCGATCGACTACGAGTCGCTCGCGAAGATCGGCTCGATCATGGGTTCGGGCGGCCTGATCGTCATGGACGAGACGGACTGCGTGGTCGACGTGGCGCGCTTCTACCTCGACTTCACGGTCGACGAGAGCTGCGGCAAGTGCGCGCCGTGCCGCATCGGCGGGCGCAAGCTCCTCAACTACCTCAACAAGATCACCGACGGACGCGGCACCGAGCAGGACATCAAGGACATGCAGGCGATCTGCGACGCGATGAACAAGGCCTCTCTCTGCGGCCTCGGGCAGACGGCCTCCAACCCGGTGCGCTCCACGCTCCGCTACTTCATGGACGAGTACATGGAGCACATCAAGGACAAGAAGTGCCGCGCCGGCAAGTGCTCGAAGCTCATCCTGTACAAGATCGACCCGGCCAAGTGCAAGGGCTGCACGCTCTGCGCGCGCAAGTGCCCGGCGAACGCGATCACGGGCACGGTGAAGCAGCCGCACGTGATTGATCCGGCGAAGTGCATCAAGTGCGGCCAGTGCGAGCTGAACTGCAAGTTCGGCGCGATCAGCCACGGTTGATAGGGAAAGAAAGGAATTTGAAAATGGATACCGAAATGATTACCCTTGAAATCAACGGCAAGACCGTTGAGGTTCCGAAGGGCACCTCGATCCTGAACGCGGCGAAGGCCGCGCACATCAAGATCCCCACGCTCTGCTACCACCCCGACCTCAAGGCGGGCGCGAGCTGCGGCATCTGCGTGGTGCGCCAGCTCGTCCCGAGCCGCAACCCCGCCGACAACGGCAAGCTCGTCCCCTCGCCGAAGCTCCTCCGCGCGTGCTGCACGGAGGCGACGCCGGGCATGCACATCCTCACGCACGATCCGGACATCGTCCAGGTGCGCAAGACCGTGCTCGAGCTCATCCTCGCGAACCACCCGAACGACTGCCTCCAGTGCCCGCGCTCGGGCCGCTGCGAGCTCCAGAGCCTCGCCGCCGACTTCGGCATCCGCGAGAACCCGTTCCCGAAGGAGGTCCTCCACCACGAGCCCGACACGTCGACGCCGTCGATCGTCCTCTACCCGGACAAGTGCATCAAGTGCGGCCGCTGCGCGGAAGTCTGCCAGGAGATGCAGAATGTGTGGGCGCTCGAGTTCATCGGCCGCGGCGAGAAGACCGTGATGCAGCCCGCCGCCGGCGTGCCGCTCGCGGAGTCGCCCTGCATCAAGTGCGGCCAGTGCTCCGCGCACTGCCCCGTGGGCGCGATCTACGAGAACGACGAGACGGCCAAGGTGTGGTCCGCGCTCCAGGATCCGGAGAAGACCTGCCTCGTGCAGATCGCCCCGGCCGTGCGCGTCGCCGTGGGCGAGGCGTTCGGCATGAAGCCGGGTGAGCTCACCACGGGCAAGATCTACGCCGCCCTCCGCATGATCGGCTTCGACAAGGTGTTCGACACGAACTTCTCCGCCGACGTCACGATCATGGAGGAAGGCACGGAGTTCATCAAGCGCTTCACCGAGCAGAAGGACCTGCCGCTCCTCACGAGCTGCTGCCCGGCGTGGACCGACTGGATGGAGAAGTACGCCCCCGACTTCACGGAGAACTTCTCGTCCGCCAAGTCGCCCCAGCAGATGCTCTCCGCCCTCTGCAAGAGCTACTGGGCCGAGAAGAACGGCGTCGATCCGAAGAACATCCACGTGACCTCGATCATGCCCTGCACGGCGAAGAAGTACGAGATCAGCCGCGACGAGAACATGTCCGCCTCCGGCTACCAGGATACGGACGTCGTGCTGACCACGCGCGAGCTCGCCCGCATGATCAAGGCGGCCGGCATCGACTTCAACGACCTGCCCGAGGAGAAGGCCGACGACCTGCTCGGCGCCTACACGGGCGCGGGCACGATCTTCGGCGTGACGGGCGGCGTGATGGAGGCGGCCCTCCGCACGGCCTACTGCCTGATCACCGGCGAGGCGCAGCCCCCGAGCATCGACTTCCAGGCGGTGCGCGGCATGGACGGCGTCAAGGTCGCGACGATCGACATCAAGGGCACGAAGGTGAACATCGCCGTCGCGCACCAAATGGGCAACGTCGAGAAGATCATCAACGAGATCCGCGAAGACCGCAAGAACGGCGTCAAGCCGCGCTACGACTTCATCGAGGTGATGGCGTGCCGCGGCGGCTGCATCGGCGGCGGCGGCCAGCCCTGCCTCGCGACGGACGAGGTCCGCGCGCAGCGCACGGCCGGCATCTACACGGACGACGAGAAGTGCACGCTCCGCATGTCGCACCTCAACCCCGAGGTCACGGCCCTCTACAAGGACTACCTCGACGGCAAGACCGGCGCGCAGGGCGGCGAGAAGGCGCACCACCTTCTCCACACGAAGTACCAGAAGCGCGACGTCTACCACTTCGAGGCTTGATGCCCGGACGCCGTACGGGAGGGGTGCAGTTGCCTGTGACCGACTCGGGCACAAACGGCTGCGCCCCTCATGTGCCCTCCCCAAGGAAGAAAACAAAGGAGATGCCATGTTTTGCACAGAATGCGGAGCCGAAATTAACAACAATGCCGTGATTTGCCCGATGTGCGGCGTTCCCGTCGCCGGAAGGGGTGCCGCACCCGCCGCCCCGCAAGCGAATTATGCCGCCCCGCAAGCAAATTATGCCGCCCCGCAAGCGAATTATGCCGCCCCGCGTGCGAATTATGCCGCGCCGGTGAACAATGTCGTGGTGCCGAATCACATGGTCGGGGCTATTTTGACAACGTTATTCTGTTGCTTGATTGGCGGTATCATAGCAATCGTGTATGCCTCACAGGTTAACACGAAACTCGCCCAAGGGGATATCGCGGGGGCGCAAGCCGCCTCGCGCACGGCCAATGGCTGGATTATCGCCAATGTCATCTTCGGCCTTATCATCCCCGTGTTCTATGCGATCGTGATCGCCGCCTCCGCCGCCGAGCTGTAGTCTTCCGCTGGATTGTGGCCCGCTGGCCACAGGGAGTGGTCATGTTCTGTAGAAGTTGCGGCGCTGAGATCAGCGACAAGGCAGTCGTGTGCGTTCACTGTGGCGCACAGACGTGCATGCGGGTCATTCCGGGATTCGCATATTTTGACAAAAGCGGGATTTCCAAGAGCGAGGAATCTTTCATATGCCGCCTGTCCCCGAATGAGGTCGATGCGAGGATGTGCAACCTGTCGGCGTACGGCATCACCTTCGACCTCGTCGGCCGGAACGTCTTGCCGAACGGTTTTGAGTACAGCATGTCTGCCAATATCGGATTCTGCTCGTGGGGCGAACTGATTTACGTCAGGTGCGCGCAGCATGATGCAGGGTCGTATGTCACGGTTTTCTCGAAATGCGCGTTCCCCCTGCAGCTTATTGCATGGGGCAAGCATGGGCGGAACATCGCGCAAATCAGGAATGCGCTGACTGCCAGGTAACGGGCACAGGCGGCAAAAAGAGCAAATGCCCCATTTCGCGCTTTCCCTCGGGCGGGGCAATTTGGTATAATTTACAGCCAATTTCCAGAGGCAAATCGCAAAAGCGGTATGTTTCCCTGGGATAATTTTGGAGAAAAGACATGTGCGAGTGTTGCGAGAAGAGCGACCTGTCGAAGCTGACGCCGGTGTTTGAGGCGTTCGCCGGAGACGATCACGCCCTCATATCGATCCTGCAGAAGGCGCAGGAAATCTACGGCTATCTGCCGGTTGACGTGCTGTACGCCATCGCCGAGAAGACGGGGAACAGTCCCGCCAAGGTGCTGGGCGTGGCGACGTTCTACACGCAGTTCCGCCTCAAGCCCGTCGGCAAGAACCTCATACTGCTCTGCAAGGGCACGGCCTGCCACGTGAACGGCGCCGATTCCATCGAGAAGGCGCTCGTGGAGGAGCTGGGCGTGGGCGACGGCGAGACAACCGACGACGGTCTCTTCTCGATCAAGACGGTCGCCTGCCTCGGGTGCTGCTCGCTCTCGCCCGTGATGATGATAAACGAGGATACCTACGGTTCCCTCACGCCCGCCAAGGCGAAGGACATCGTGCGCAAGATTCGGGAGGCGTCGAAATGAAGCTCGTATTCGGAGAAGGAAGTTGCGGCATCGCCGCCGGCGCGCGCAAGGTACGCGCGGCCGTTGAGAAGCTGAATGCGGACAACGCCGTTGAAATCGGCATCACCGGCTGCATCGGCATGTGCTACCTCGAGCCGATAGTTGATGTCTACGACGGCGGCACGCTCGTGAAGCGTCTCGTGAAGGTGCAGGAGAAGGACGCCGAGAGGATTTACAAGGCGGTTGCGGACGCCGGTAGGGCGGGCGCCCCGCGCCCGCCGACAGCAAGCGTACAACAACAAGATGGCGCGCCCCTTTCGGAGCTGGCCGATCTGGAGATTTCGGCGGACGACAAGGAGTTCCTGGAGAAGCAGACGCGCATCGCGCTCCGCCACTGCGGCCTCATCGACCCCGAGGACATCGCGGCCTACGAGGCGGTGGACGGCTACAAGGCGATCCGCAAGGTGCTCGCGATGACGCCCGAGGACGTGATCGCCGAGATCAAGGTCTCTGGTCTCGCCGGACGCGGCGGCGCGGGTTTCCCCACCTGGTTCAAGTGGAACGCCGCCCGCAACGCGAAGGGCGAGCAGAAATACCTCATCTGCAACGCCGACGAGGGCGACCCCGGCGCCTTCATGGACCGCGCGGTGATCGAGTCCGACCCGCACTCCCTCATCGAGGGCATGCTCATCGCCGCCTACGCAATCGGCGCCACCAAGGCTTTCGTGTACGTGCGCGCGGAATACCCGCTCGCGATCGTGCGCCTCGAGAAGGCGCTCGCGGCCGCCAAGAAGGCCGGCCTCCTCGGGGAGAACATCCTCGGCAGCCACTTCTCCTGCGACATCCGCATCAAGGCGGGCGCCGGTGCGTTCGTGTGTGGCGAGGAGACGGCGCTCATCGAATCGCTCGAGGGCAACCGCGGCATGCCGCGCCTGAAGCCCCCGTTCCCGGCGGAGAAGGGCTACACGCAGGCGCCGTCGAACATCAACAACGTCGAGACGTTCGCGAACGTCGCGTGGATCATCCTCAACGGCGGCGCCGCGTTCGCCGCGATGGGCACCGAGACGAGCAAGGGCACGAAGGTGTTCGCGCTCACCGGCAAGATCAAGCGCGGCGGTCTCGTGGAGATCCCGATGGGCCTCACGCTTCGCGACGTGATCTTCGGCATCGGCGGCGGCATCCGCGACGGCGGCACGTTCAAGGCCGTGCAGATGGGTGGCCCCTCCGGCGGCTGCATCCCCGAGCACCTGCTCGACACGAAGATCGACTACAAGGCGCTTGGCGCGACGGGCGCGATCATGGGCTCCGGCGGCATGGTGGTGATGGACTCCCATACGTGCATGGTGAACATGGCGCGGTTCTTCCTCGACTTCACGGCCAAGGAGAGCTGCGGCAAGTGCGTCCACTGCCGCATCGGCACGAAGCGCATGCACGAGATCCTCACGCGCATCACCGAGGGCAAGGGCAAGGAGGGCGACGTGGAGCTGCTGCAGGAGCTCTGCAACGGCATCAAGGCCGGTGCGCTCTGCGGCCTGGGGCAGACGGCCCCGAACCCGGTCCTCACCACGATCCGCTACTTCCGCGACGAGTACGACGCCCACATCCGCGAGGCGCGCTGCCCGGCGCACGAGTGCGCGGCGCTGAAGACGTACTCGATCGACCCGGCGAAGTGCAAGGGCTGCACGATGTGCGCGAAGAAGTGCCCCGTCGGCGCGATCACGGGCGCGGTGAAGCAGCCGCACGCAATCGACCCGGCGAAGTGCATCAAGTGCGGACAGTGCGCCGCGACGTGCAAGTTTGGCGCGGTGGTTATTGGGTGACAACCATCGGGGGAGTCCAGGCTCCCCCGAACCCCCACAATGAGGAATGTTATGGATAGCGAAATGATAACCCTTGAAATCGACGGCCAGTCCGTCAGCGTGCCGGCCGGCACCACCATCTTCGAGGCGGCGAAGGCGGCGGGGATCGAGATCCCCAACCTCTGTTACCTGAAGGAGCTCGGGCCGTACGGCGCGTGCGGCGTGTGCGTGGTGGAGGTGAAGGACTGCCCGAAGATGCTGCGCGCCTGCTCCGCGAAGGTCGCGCCCGGCATGGTGGTGTACACGAAGAGCGAGAAGGCGCTCGCCACGCGCAAGCTCGCGCTCGAATTGCTGATGGGCGACCACGACGGCGACTGCCAAGGGCCCTGCAAGCTCAACTGCCCGGCCCACACAGACTGCCAGAAGTACGTGAAGGAAATCGCCGAAGGCCGCTTTGCCGATGCCGTGGCCACGATCAAGGAGACGTTCCCGCTTCCGGCCGCCATCGGCCGCGTGTGCCCGCACCCGTGCGAGAAGGCGTGCCGCCGCAACCTCGTGGAGCAGCCGATCTCGATTGCGCAGCTCAAGTACTTCGCCGCCGACCAGGTGCGCAAGGACGGCAACGAGCATCCGATCAAGGTCGCCGCGCCCACGGGCAAGAAGGTGGGCATCATCGGCGGCGGCCCCGCCGGACTCACTGCCGCGTTCAAGCTCGCGCAGTGGGGGCACATGGTGGCCGTCTACGACCAGATGCCCGAAATGGGCGGCATGCTCCGCTACGGCATCCCCGAATACCGCCTCCCCAAGGCGATCCTCAAGGCGGAGACCGATGCGATCGAGGCGCTCGGCGTCAACTTCATCAACAATTTCAAGATCGGACGCGACGCGGACTTCGCGAAGTTCCGTTCGTGGTTCGACGCGGTGATCGTGGCGAATGGCGCGTGGAAGTCGACGGCGATGCGCGTCAAGGGCGAGGAGCTTCAGGGCGTGTGGGGCGGCATCGACTTCCTGCGCGCGGTCGTCACGGGCGAAAAGCCCGACATCGGCGAGCGCGTGGCGATCGTCGGCGGCGGCAACACCGCGATGGACGCCTGCCGCACCGCGGTGCGCGTGGGCGCGAAGGAAGTGTTCGTGGTCTACCGCCGTACCCGCAAGGAAATGCCGGCGGAGGACATTGAGATCACGGAGGCCGAGGAGGAAGGCGTCAAGTTCAAGTTCCTCTACGCGCCCGACGAAATCCTCGGCAAGGACGGCAAGGTGTGCGGGATGCGCCTCCAGGTAATGGAACTCGGCGAGCCGGACGAGCGCGGACGGCGCAAGCCCGTCCCCGTGCCCGGCAAGTTCGAGGAGATCGCGCTCGACAGCGTGATCGCCGCCATCGGCCAGCGCAACGACCCCGAAGGCTTCGCGGACCTGCCGCAGACGCCCAAGGGCACGATCGCCGCCGACGAGGGCAACTTCGCGACGACGCTCCCCGGCGTGTTCGCGTGCGGCGACACGGTGAACAAGGGCGCGGGCATCGCGATTGGCGCGATCGCGCAGGCCAACGAGGCCGCGCTCGCCGTGAACGCCTACCTGCGCGGCGGCGAGTACAAGCCGGTTAAGCCGATCCTCTCCGAGCGCAACCTCACCGAAAAGGATTTCGAGGACCGTCCGCGCATCGCGCGTGCCGTGATGCCGCAGCGTCCCGCCGACGAGCGCCGCAACGACTTCAAGGAGGTCAACCTCGGACTTTCCGTCGAGGTGGCGCAGGCGGAGGCGAAGCGGTGCCTGGAGTGCGGCTGCCACGACTTCGAGGACTGCAAGCTCATCCGCTACGCGAACCTCGTGCAGGCGGACACGCAGCGTCTCCGGGGCGATTTCCATCCCGGCTTCGTGGAGCAGAAGCTCGTCACGATCGAGCGCAACCAGCGCAAGTGCGTTCTCTGCAACCTCTGCGTGCGCGTGTGCGCGGAGCAGGCGAAGCAGGGACTGCTGGGCCTTGTCGGCCGCGGTTTCAAGACCGTGATCAAGCCGGAGTTCAAGGATCCTGCCGCGACGGCCGTGTGCAAGGACTGCCGTCTCTGCGCGGAGAACTGTCCGACTGGCGCGCTCAAGATCATCGGCTAGTTTGATTTCAAGCGAGGGGCATGAGGCTTGACTTGTGCCCTGAGATTCGGTAGAATGAAGACAAAAAAAGAAAGGAAAAAAAGATGTCCTGGGGTCCATGGCAGATTGCATTGCTTGTTCTGGTGATCGTTCTCATCTTTGGAAGCAAGAAGCTTCCGGAGTTGGCGCGCGCACTCGGCAAGGCAAAAGGCGAGTTCAAGAAAGGTACGGCCGAAGGCGAGGCCCTGCTCAAGGAGGAGGAGGAGAAATCCAAGGAACTTGAGCGGAAGAAGAGTGAAGCCGAGAAAGCCTGATCTAACGAGTGAACGACGTCCTGCGAGAACGCCTGAAAGGCGTTCCGTCGCGCCCTGGCTGTTACCTGATGAGGGACCGCCGGGGCGTCATCATCTATGTCGGCAAGGCGAAGAACCTCCGCCGGCGCGTGCTGTCCTACTTCCGTCCGGGCGCGGATCTCGCGCCGAAGGTGCGGTCGATGGTGAACACCGTCGCGGACCTTGAATGGATGTGCGTGAAGAATGACGCCGAGGCCCTGCTGACCGAGGCTTCGCTTATCAAGCAGTACAAGCCGCACTTCAACATCCTCATGCGCGACGACAAGCGCTATCTCGCGTTGCGCGCGGACCCCGACGACCCGTTCCCCCGTTTCGCCACATGCCGGATCGTCCGCGACGACGGCGCGCTCTACTTCGGTCCGTTTCCGTCCGCCCCCGTCGTGCGCGCGGCGAAAGACTTCGTTGAGAAGCACTACGGGCTCCGCGGCTGCGACGCGCGCGTGCCAGACGAGGAGACGCACCGGCACTGCCATGCGGACGTCATCCGTTTCTGCACGGCGCCGTGCGAGGGGAAAATCGCCGTGGCCGACTACCGCGCGCGTTTTGACGAGGCGTGCGCGTTCCTGCGCGGCGAACGCCCCGGCGTGATCGCCGAGCTCGTGGAGACGATGAAAGAGGCTGCCGCGCAGGAGGATTTCGCCAAGGCCGCGCGTCTGCGCGATACGATCGGCGCGCTCAAGGAGATGACGAAGGCGCATTTCGTACGGCGGCGTCCGGAGGAAACGCGCGAGGCCGCGCGCCAGGGCCTCGAGGAACTTGCCGCGGCGCTGAAGCTGGAGAAGCCGCCGCGCGTCATTGAGTGCGCCGACATCTCCAACCTCTTCGGCACGCATTCCGTCGCCTCGCTCGTGGTCGCGGTGGACGGTCTCCCCGACCGTCGTTTTTACCGTCGCTTCCGCATTGAGACGGTGGAAGGCGCCGACGATCCCCGTTCCATGGCGGAGGTGGTCCGCCGCCGCTACGGTCCCGAATCGACCCTCACGGCGAAGTCGCCGCGCGCCGACCTCTTCATCTGCGACGGCGGCGTCACGCAGCTGCGCGCGGCGCGCGCGGCGTTCGCGGAGATCGGCGTGACGGACATTCCCGTGGTGGGGCTTGCCGAGCGCATGGAGATCCTCGTCACGGATGACGAACGCGGCGACGTGTTCCTGCCGCGCGACTCGCAGGGGCTGTTCGTGGCCACGCGCCTCCGCGACGAGGCGCACCGCTTCGCGATCACCTACCACCGCAGCCTGCGCGAGCGGGCGATCCGCGAGTCCGCGCTCGACGAGGTGCAGGGGATCGGCCCCGCGAAGAAGACCGCCCTCCTGCGCCGTTTCCATTCAATCTACGGCATTGCGCGCGCAACGGAGGAGGAGATCGCCTCGGCGGCCGGCGTGGGCCCAGACATCGCCGCTGCCGTGAAGCGCGCCGCCACCGCCGCGGGCGGTGAGAAATTTTAACTAATCACGTTTGCTGCGCGCCTCTCGCCGCCACGGACAACGAAAATATGATATACTTTGCCCCATGAAAAAATCACTCATCCGTCTGTCGGTGGCGGGGACCCTCTCCGCCAGTCTCGTTTTTCTTACCGCCTGCGCGTCGCTTACGGGCAATTCCTGCTGCGCGGAAGGCAGCAACGCCTGCACGTGCGGCAACCTCTGCGGCTGCAACGACTGCGCCTGCAAGGGCGCGGAGGGCCGCTGGGCGATCCAGAAGCCGGGCGCATTCTGGCTCGGCATCTTCAAGGACCGCAAGACCGGCGAGGTCACCGCGTCGCTGCTCTGGGGCGGCGGTTCGCCCAACCCGCAGCAGAATGTGAAGCTTTGGGGCACGAAGGCCATGATGGAGCAGCCGCTCAACAAGGAGAAGGACAAGGCGAAGGCGCGCATCCGCCGTACCGCGATCGACGTGCACGGCACCGAGGCGGACGTCGTGTTCACGATTGTCGACGGCAACGGCAAGGAACTGGCCACGGAGAAGGCGAAGGCGAAGCGCATTCCCGCGCTCCCGCCCGCGCCCGTGCTCTCCAAGGCGCAGTACGGCGAGACGATCGACCTGCTCGCCGACGGCATCGACGGCTGGGAGGCGATGAACAAGAACTACTTCGGCTGGTCCGTGAAGGACGGCGTGCTGATGAACCGCGTCAAGCGCACGAAGGACGGCAAGCGCGACGGCGCGAGCGCCAACCTCAAGACGAAGCGCGCCGACTTCTTCGACTTCAAGCTCTCCTACGACGTGCGCGTCCTGCCCGGCTGCAACTCGGGCGTGTATCTGCGCGGCATCTACGAGATCCAGGTGGCGGACACCTACGGCAAGCCCGCGAACTGCCACAACATGGCCGCGTTCTACGGCCGCATCACGCCGCGCGTCACCGCCGAGAAGCCCGCCAACGAATGGCAGCACGTGGACGTGACGCTCTACAAGCGCCATGTGACCGTGATTCTCAACGGCGTGAACATCATCGACAACCAGCCGATCCTCGGCTGCACTGGCGGCGCCATCACGAGCGACGAGTTCGTGCCCGGCCCGATCTACCTCCAGGGTGACCACACGGACGCCGACTTCCGCAACATGAAGCTGACGCCCATCGTCAAGTAAGGCGTGCAGAAGCAGAAGGTCAGCTACTTCGAGCGCCTCGAGCACGCGCTCGTCAAGATCATCCAGCAGCCGGGCGCGGACCAGAACCAGCCCGGCGGCGTGCGCGTGTTGCTGGCCTTCCTCAACGTCCTCTCCAAGTTCTTCCAGTTCGTCGTCGCGGTCCGCTACTGCCTCTACAACTGGGGTCTGCTGCGCCGCTTCCCGCTCGGCTGCCAGGTGATCTCCATCGGCAACGTCACGGCGGGCGGCACGGGCAAGACGCCCGTCACGGAGAAGTTCGCGCATGAGCTCTCCGCCGCCGGACGCAAGGTGGCGATCCTCTCGCGCGGCTACCGCCGCAAGGAGGCGCCGTTGTGGAAGCGGATGTTCACGCAGGTGGTGGAGCAACCTCCGCTCGTCGTCTCGGACGGCCGCCAGATCAAGCTCGACGCCGCCACCGGCGGCGACGAGCCGTACATGCTCGCATCGAACCTCCCGGGCGTGTGCGTGCTCGTGGACCGCAACCGCGTGAAGGCCGGCCGTTACGCCATCTCGCGCTTCGGCTGCGACACGCTCATCCTCGACGACGGCTTCCAGTACCAGCGCCTCAAGCACTCGCTTGAGGTGGTGCTGGTCGACAAGACGAACCCCTTCGGCAACGGGCACATGCTCCCGCGCGGCGTCCTGCGCGAGCCCGCGAGCCACATCGACCGCGCGGACTTCATCTTCCTCACGAAGTCCGACGGCGACTCCGCCGCCGTGCGCGAGCAGATCCGCGAATACAACAAGACGGCCGAAATCATCGAGTGCCGACACGCGCCGCGTCTCCTGAAGGACGTGTGGAGCCGCGAGGAGCTGCCGCTCGACTGGCTGAAGGGCAAGAC
>JAFRNO010000192.1 GCA_017430155.1 Kiritimatiellia bacterium
ACAACTTGACGTACGTGACGCCGTTTTTCGGCATGAGCCAGCAGGGTGACAGCTGGCTGATTCCGCTGTACGCCTCCGTTGGCGGGGATTTCCTCTCGCCGCTCTGGTGCGGCGGAAGCGGCACGGATGGCGGCAAGGGCACGAACTCCTGGTGGTGTGCGCCGCCGCTTCTCTCGTGGGGCGCCGACGTCAAGGGCGCTTACGACAACCGCTACCTGCTCGGCCTCGCCGGGCATGCCGGGAGTGAGTCGTTCTCGCAGTCCTGGCTGGTTCCGCTCTACTACGGCGACAGCGACGGGACGTTCGTCACGCCCATCTACGGGCAGACAAAGGAATCGCATTGGACGTTCCCCGTCTGGTACAAGAGTCCCAGCCTGTTTGCGTCGTGGTTCTGGTGCGAGCGCTGGAACAAGGCGGGCGAGATGGACTGGTGGTTCGTGCCTCCGCTCCTCACGGGCGGCGGACGCGACAAGGACGGCGAAAGCTTCAAGGCGCTCATGGGCCTTGCCGGCGCGACCTGGGACGGCCCAGACGGTTTCCGCCGCTCATGGTGCTTCCCGCTCTGGTACGAAAGCAGCAAGGATCTGTTCGTGACGCCCCTCTTCGGGCGGGACGAGGATAGCAAATGGATACTTCCGATTGCCTACTGGGACAGTCTGGACTTCGTCACGCCGCTCTGGTGGCAGACATTCAATCCCAAGACGGGCGATACTGGCTCGTGGATGATCCCCCCGCTGCTCACGGGCGGCGGCGCGGACTACCACGGCAACTCGTACTTCTATTCGCCGCTGGGCGGGTACAGCGAGAAGAAGAGCGGCATGTTCCCGCTCTGGTACAAGGATCCCGCCGGGTTTTACTCATTGCCGTACTGCCATACGAGGGACGCCGTGAAAAAGAGCGAGACCACCTTTGTTCCGCCGCTTCTCTCGTGGCACACGGCTACTGATCATGGCTCGGAGGAAACGCGCGTGCTCCTGGGACTCTACGGCCGAAACGCGGAGACGAACGGCACAGTCCATTCGGAGTGGGCCTGGCCGCTCTACTATCGCGAGGGCGACGGCGACTTCATGACGTTGCTGGCCGGGAGCATGACGTTTGGCAACAGCGTCGACTATTGGTGGTTGACGCCGCTCGTCGGCACGACGACGGGCGATCGGTCTGGATTCTGGTTTGGGCCGTTCGTCTCTTGGAAAAAGGCAAAGGGCCTGAAACAGCTTGAAAACATGATGAACGCCGAAAAACTGGACAGTTCCATCGTCGGGAAGGTGCGCAAGGAACGGGATTGGAGCAAGAAGGGGTTCGTCACGAACGATGTGTTCCGGGTGGACGGCCGTATTGCCAGCGAGACGCTCCAGTTCAATTTCGAGACGGCGGGGCGGACGCATACCATCTACATGGACGGCGGAGACAACGCCACGCGCTACGGGAGGTGGAGTTTGGAACCCATCAAAAACGCGGCGGGCAAGCTGTGGCGCGAGGGGAAGAACCGGACAGTCTCGTTCGACGAGACGACCGAGTTCGGCAACCGCCTGCTCTACGGTGGCGAACGGGAACGCGTGGTGAACTTCGACTACGACACGAAGGAGAAGGTATTCGACGGCGAAGTGGACGAGTCGCTTTCGCTGTTCGGGCTCGTGTGGTCCTCGCGCGACGAGAGGTTCGAGGGCCACGACTACTCGAAGCGCGCGCTCTTCTGGCGGCTCTACCACCGCGAGGAGCTCAACGGTGACGCGACGACCGACATGTTCCCGTTCATCACGCGCGACGCGAAGAAGGACGGCTACACGAACACGTCGTTCCTCTGGCGCCTCTTCCGCTACGAGAACGACCCCAAGAAGGGCACAAGCCTCGACTTCCTCTTCATTCCCCTCATGCGGCCATAGGCTTCCTGTTGCCGTGCGGGCGATTCGGGTGTATAATGGGCGCCTTAGAAGAATAGGACACCGAAAGGAATCCTGCACATGGCACGAAACATCTTTCGCGTGGCGCTCGCCACGATGGGTCTGGTTGCCGCGGCTTCGGCGGGCGTGCGCGAGCAGTTCGCGGATCCGCCGCCGGAATCGCGTATCCAGGCGTGGTACCACTGGACGACCACCGGCATCACCGACGACTGCCTCGCCGCCGACCTGAAGGCGATGGGCGAGCTGGGCGTGGGCACGGCCCACGTGTTCATGCCCGGCCAGCGAGAACTGCCGCCCAATACCCAACCGCTTTCCGACGAGTGGTGGAAGCGCTGGGAAACGGCCATCCGCGAGGCGAAGAAAAACAACATCCGCCTCGGATTCCACAATTGCCCCGGGTGGTCGTCATCCGGCGGCAAGTGGATCAAGCCCGAGGATTCGATGAAGGTGCTCGTGGCTTCCGCGACGGACGTGGAGAGCCTTGACAAGCCCTTGAAGCTCGCGCAGCCCAGTTCCCAGTATGGCTTCTACCGCGACGTCGCCGTCTATGCCTTCCCCATTGCGAAACCGGCTGTGCCCGAGAAAGTGACGGGCGACTTCACGGCGGACTTTGCGGCGTTCCGTCGCGGCGAGAAGCCGCTCGCGCTGCCGATTGCGCCCGGCGAAGCGGGCGGAACGGTCGTGTTCGAGTATGCTCGGCCGATCACGCCCACGTCGCTCGTCACGTGCTGGAACGAGTCGCAGTTCTACCTGGACATGGTGGTGTCGTGTTCCGTCGACGGCAAGGACTGGAAGAAACTGGCCACGCGCGGCTTCCGCCTCTACAACTGCCAGCTGACGCCGAAGGTGCTGCCGCTCGCGAAATGCAAGCCGTGCCGGTTCTTCCGCATCCAGGTGAGGCCCGTCCAGCCGCCGCCGTGGGTGCGGTACTGCCGCCGGTCGCTTGCCTCGGCCGAGTTCACTTCGCTTCCGCTCGTGAGCGACATCGACGACAAAAACGGTGCCTCCGTGGCGATCGGGTATCGTCCACCCGCCGATTCCGCCGCGCCGGGCATTGCGCGCGA
>JAFRNO010000193.1 GCA_017430155.1 Kiritimatiellia bacterium
CGGTAAGGAGTCCGTTCGCGTCCGCATCCGCGAACCCGCGCCGAAACATGGAGGCATCAGAGAAGACATCGCGCCCCAAAGACGTCGTAGCAATGGTGCCGGCTACAGCCAACAGCATCAACCGACGCCAATCGCGTATAGCGCCCCAACGAACGTTCGTTTCAATTTCCCGCTTCATCATATCTATCCTATCCTTTCGAATCAGTCGCAGTCATCCGCTACCGGATGAACACCGCGGAGCCGGACGGCGGCGGGGCGGTGTAGACGAGACGCGTACCGTCCTCGACCGTCGCGCGATTCCGGCGCCGGGACGCGTTGAGGCTGTCCGCCAGCGTCTGCAGCGCGGCGGACGAATCCACGCCGCACGCGATGAGCGTCACGCGCCCGCGCGGATGTTCCCAGTCGAACGCCGACGAATCAAGGTCCAGGCCCGCGTCGGCGTCCGCCGTAAGGCCGTTCACGAGCGTGAGCGGCACCGCGCCGTCGGCGCCGTTGCCGTCCACGGGCACCGCGATCCTGAGCGTCGCGCCCGCGCCGACGGAGAGCGAATCGAACACCCGCTCGTCGTCCAGCGTCACCGTGTAATCGCCCGCCGGCAACACAGCCGCGTCCGACGCGCCCGGCACCGAACTTGTGTTTTCAACGACCTTCCAGTTCCCGTTCGTGCCGAAGGCGCCGTCTGCCAGGACATCGTCCTGCCTGTTGTTCCACCTAAAAGACCTCGGACCCAGGCCAAAGCGCTGCCGGTCCACCTTGAAGTTGTAGGCCACCTGCGTGGCGGAGAGCGCGCTCGAATACGTGCGGAGGACGTAGAAGTCGCCGGAAAAGGCATACGCGCCATACTCGCAGATCCGGGCGCCGATGTGCACGTAGTTCGTGCCGGGGTCCCACCAGTTGGTGTAGGCCGTGTTGTAATAGGCGGGGGAGCCATCGACGAAGGCCTTGCTGCCGGTCAGGACGCCCGCGACCGAATGGACCCCGGAGAGGGTACGGTTGAAGTTGGTCGATCCCGCGACGCTGGTCCATTGGGTGTAGGCCGGTCCCAGTGCGAGGAACCTGTTCTGGAGGCCGCCGCTGTACATCATCGTGGACGCGTCATGATTCAAGTTCCTGAAGACGGCCTCAAGAGTCGTGTAGGTCTGCTGGACGGTTCCCGTGGCCGCAGGGACGTCTTTGCCCAGGCTCATCAGCGTCATGTCCGACCACAGGCCCGAAACGATCGTCAGGTCCTGTCCGCCAGAGGCGAGATTCTTCCAGGTGTTGGTGGTCGAGTCATGCAGACCGCGCCCCGCGTTGTCGATGCCGTCCCAGTGCGCGGTCAATCCCTCCTGGATGTAGCTCGAGCTCGTGAGGAAACGCTGGCAGTCGATCCGGTGGTTGTGCGCGAGCTGCGCCTTGGTCAGGCGCTGGCTGTAGAGGCGGATGGCGTACACCTCGCCGTACCACTTGTACTCCTCAACGCCATTCATCACGCGGCCGCCGATGTAGATGGTCGCGGAGTGATACCACGGATTGTGGATCGTGCCGTCTTCGCGCGGATCGGCATCCTTGAACACGTCGGTCACGATGCCGTTGTCGTCGTACCGGGCCGCCATGAAATTGATTTCAGACGGAATGAACTCCTGATAGATGCGTTTCGTGACGACGGATCCGTCATTTACAGTATTGCCCGAAAAGTAGGCCGCAATGCTTGTTGTCCCGTCGAACACGACGAACCGCGTCCGGAAGCCGCTGTTGAACAGGATGCGCCCGTTGCCGTTCTTGTTCGTCCGCTTGAACACGACCTCGATGGTCTTGTATTCCGGCGCGGCCGTCGCCCCGGCCGCCGAGACGCCGTCGACGACAAGCGCGCGCCCTTCCGCGTTCCAGCTGGCGTTGTTCGTGAGCGTCAGGTCGTAGCCGCCTCCCTTGAGGTTCTTCCACGTCGTCGCGGTCGGGTCGTGCACGCCCGTGCCCGCGTTGTCGATGCCGTCCCACTGCACGAGCAGGCCGTCCTGCACGTAGTCCGCGGCCGTGGGACCCTGCTCCTGCGCCACGGACTGGAACCGCTCCAGGTCGATCGCGTGGTTGGCGGCGATCTCCTCCGCCGTCAGCACCTCGTCGTACAGGCGGATCGCATACACCTCGCCCGTCCAGTTGTACGAGGCGTCACCGCTTTTCCCCGACCTGTTTCCGACGGCCACCTTGCCGTCGCCGACGCCCCAGCCGTTGCCGAGTGTGCCGGAAGCGCTGGCGACGCCGTTGGAATACACGTTCACAACGCTGTTGCCCGAATATGTTGCCGCCGCCGAACAGAAGGCCGACGTGTCAAGAGACCAGCCGATGTATTTGGTCGAAGCGGCTCCGTCGAAATAGAGCTTCTTGGGAATGCCCGCAGCCGGGTCGAAGGCGACGATCCGCGACCCGAGTCCGCTCACGAACAGCAACCGCCCGCCGTTCTGGGCCATCCGGTAGACGACCTCGATCGTCTTGTAGGCGGGCGCCGCGCTTGCGCCCTGCGCGCCCATGCCGGCGACGAACAGCGCGTTGCCGCGCGGCATCCACCGGCCCTTGGAGGTCAGGGTCATGTCGAGGTTCCCCTTCAAATCCTTCCAGACCGTCGCGTTGGGATCGTGTACGCCCGTGCCGGCGTTGTCGATGCCGTCCCACTGCGCGATGAGCCCCCTCTGCACGTAGCTCGCACTCGTGTAGGACTCGGCTAGTGCCGGCAGGGCCAGAACCGCCCCCAACGCCAGCGCGACAAGTGTCTGTTGGTGTTTCATAGTGTGAATTATACCAAACTCCTTCCGCCCACCGCAATGAAAAAGTCGGCGCGGGAAAGCGCGGCCCCGCAGAGGATCAGCGGATGGAGAGGAGTTCGCGGAGCGCGGCGAGCTGGGGCGGGTCCCCGATCACGACGGCCACGTCGCCCGCTTCGAACGTCCAGTTGGGGCCGGGGTTGCGGAAGCGGTTCCCCGCGCGTTCCACGGCCACCACGCTCGCGCCCGTCTTCGCGCGGATGTCGAGAGAGCGGATCGACTCGCCGATGGCGGGCGAGGCCTCGGGGATGGAGAGATGCACGTAGAAGTCGCCTGGCACGGTGAGCGTCACCTCGCCGCGCGCCGTCGCCCCGCGCGTGCGGCGGCGTTCGGCGGCGAGCGCGGAGCTGAACCGGTAGCTCGCCGTGCGCCCCGCCCGCTTGAAGCGTTTCCAGCCCACAACCGCCGTCGTCAGGAGGAGCGCGAGGATCGTCAGGCGCGCGGGCCGCTCGGGCGGCAGGAGGTTCACGTTGATCATCAGGTTCTGCATGAACGCGAGCACGAGCGCGATGGCCCAGCAGGCCCACGTGACGAACTGCCGCACGGCCGCCTTCCACTTCTTGGGCTGACGCGTGCCCGTGAGGACGGCCGCGACGTCGCGTCCGATCGACACCGCCAGCCCCAGCGCCGGCGCGAGCATCGCCACGCAGAAGAGGTTCGCGACGAGGCAGAAGAAGAAGAGCTTGTGCGCGTCGAAGAAACGCGAAAACTGCGCGTAGTCGAGGTGCGCGAGCATCCGGGCGGCGATCGCCACGGCGAAGTTCAGGAGAAACACCGCCCCAAGCCACGTGAAGCGGCTGCGGAGATGCTTCTGGAGCTGGGACGGCACGGCGGCGTTCCGGAAGCGCTCGAGCCAGTCCTGGTACGCCGCGATCCAGCCGCGCACGCGTTCGGGAAGATGCGTTTCGCACCAGTCGCCGACGCGGTCCGACGCGCGCAGCATCGCCGGGTTGAGGCACGTGGTGACGAGGGAGACCGCCACGACGACCTGGTAGATGGGGCTTGCGGAGTCCCCCGTCTGCGTCATGTAGATGAGCGCCACCATGTAGGCGAACTCGCCGATCTGCGCGAGGCCGAACCCGGTCTGCACCGCGTTCTTCACGCTCTGCCCCGTGAGGAGCGACATCGCGCAGCAGTTGAACCCCTTCCCGCAGACGACGAGCAGCACGAGGCCGAGGATCAGCGGCAGGTAGCGGAGGCACACCATGGGGTCGACGAGCAGCCCGATCGTCACGAAGAACACGGCCGAGAACATGCCGCGGAGCGGCGCCGCCAGCCGGTGGAGGCGGTGGCGCACGTCGCTCGACGCGCCGATGATGCCCACGAGGAAGGCGCCGAGCGCGAGGGAGTAGTCGAACTTGAACGCGAGGAAGCTCACGAAGAAGCAGAGGCCGAGGACCGTGAGGAGGAGCGTCTCGTCGTCCTTCAGCAGCGCCACCTGGTTCAGGAGGCGCGGCGCGAGGACGAGCCCGAACACGAGCACGCCCGTGAAGAACACGAGCAGGCCGCCGAGCGACATGCCCACGGCGCCCACGCTCATCCCCTTCCCGGTTGCGACGCCCGTCACGAGGGCGAGCACGCCCACGCAGAGGATGTCCTCGAAGATCGTGGTGCCGAAGATGTAGCGCACGAACGGGCGGTCGCCCCAGTGCATCTCCTCGATCGTCTTCGCGAGGAGCGTGGTGGCCGAATCGCACAGCGCCGCGCCGAGAAAAAGGCTCTGCACGCCATTCCAGCCCAGGATGCGCGTGCCCACGGTGTAGCCCAGCCAGATCATCATCAGCGTGTCGAAGATGGCCGTGGGCACGGTGACGTGCTTCACCTTCTTCATGTCGTCCGCGCTGAACTCGAGCCCGAGCGTGAACATGAGGAACACGATGCCGAGCTGGCCGATGGTGCCGATTGACTTCGGGTCCGCGAGAAACGACCCGCCCCACGTGTGCTCGCTCATCAGGACGCCGGCGAGCAGGTAGCCGATCACCTTCGGCCACCCGAGGCGCGTGAAGATGACCGACACCAGTCCGACGGCGGACATCATGACGGCCAGGTCCTGGAAGAAAAGGCTCTCGCTCATGGCCGTGTATTATACCACATCGCCATTCCCCGCGGAAAGATGCGCGGCGCGGGCGGAGCGGAGTTCCACGGGGACGCCCCAGGCGGCGGCGATGCGGTCGGGGGAGAGGACGTCCTCCGGCCGTCCCTCGGCGACGATGCGCCCGTGCGCGAGCAGGACCGCGCGCGTGAAGAAATCCGTGTCGAACGGCAGTTCGTGCGTGGCCATCACCACGGTGCGGTCCAGTCGCGCGAGGAGCGCCGTCAGCTCGTCGCGGCGGCGGAAGTCGAGGTGCGCGGCCGGCTCGTCGAGGAGCAGCACGGGCGCCTCGGTGGCGAGCGCGAGGGCGATCGCGAGGCGCTGGCGCTCGCCGCCCGAGATCGCGTCCATGCGCCGTGCGGCGAGGTCTGCGGCGTCCACGGCCGCAAGCGCGCGGTCCACGGCCTCCTCGTCCGCGCGCGACGGCGCATGCCAGGCGGAGAGGTGCGCCGTGCGGCCGAGCATCACGAAGTCGCGGCATTTGAGCGCAAGGTCGGTCGGCACGCTCTGCGGCACCACGGCGGTGCCCGGTCCCGCGAGGGCGCGCAGGAGCGTGGTCTTGCCCGAGCCGTTCGGGCCGACGACCGCCACGCGCTCGCCGGGATTGACGGCGAGCGTGACGTCGTCGAGCGCGACGACCTGTCCGTAGCGGACGGTCCTATTTCTGATTTCGGGCATGGCGGATGAGCAGGTAGAGGAAGAACGGCCCGCCCGCGAGGGCAGTGATCACGCCGGCGGGCACTTCGACTTCGCCGAAGAGGCGTCCCGCCTGGTCGCAGGCGACGAGGAACACACCGCCGCCCAGCGCGCTGAGCGGCAGGAGCGCGCGGTGGTTCGCGCCCGCGAGGCGGCGCACGGCGTGCGGCACGCTGAGCCCCACGAAGCCGATCACGCCCGCAAGTGAGACGGCCGCCGCCGTGGCGAGCGAC
>JAFRNO010000194.1 GCA_017430155.1 Kiritimatiellia bacterium
CGAGCGGAGGCATCTGCCGGCCAAAGGGCCGTATGGGGTGTTCTTGCAGATTCCCGATGTCGGTTTCGCCCAGACCGTGGACATTCCGCGGGGCGAGACCCTGGCGCGCTTCGACTTGACCGAAGTCGCGAACGGGCAGGATGACCCGCAGGGCTTCGTCCGCTTCCTGCCCGGCAACCGCATCGCCCTCCCGCGGTGAGATGACCTAGTCCACCGGGTGCGATTTTCTCAGGTGACATCTGATGACCACAGGGTGTTCTCGTTTGGGAGAAAATCGCACCAGGGGTCAGGGGTCAGGCAATAGGCAATAGGGGCGGAGGGTTTCATTCTTTTTCAATTTTGGGGGTTGCGGAGCGAGGCGCAAATATGCTATAATTATTCGTAGTTTACTCGTAATACGAATATAACACGAAAGGCACGGAGGCTTGGCATGGAGCTGGACAAGAGGATAGAGGCGTGGGGCAAGGAGCTTGCCCTCGTTCGTTCGCGCATGGAGGAGCTCGGCCCGATTGCTGTCGGGACGCTCAGCTCGAGCAGGAAGAAGTACCGCACGAAGGACGGCAAGGAGCATGTCTGCGGCGATTCCGCCGTTCTGAAGTTCGCGGGGAGCGGGAAAGGCCTGACGGTCCGAATCCCCAGGGACAAGGAGAAGGCCGTCAGGAAGCTGCTTGAGAACGGAAGGGAATGGCGCAAGCTGAGCAAGAAGCATATGCAGCTCAGCTCTCGGCTTGCGGTGTACGGTGCGCTAAAAAAAAACTGCTCGTGATGCCGACCCCGAAGTTCGCGAATCTCATGGAGATACTCGAGCGGGAAAGCGACGCCGAGACGGGCGTCGTCTCCGCAGGGGCGGAGGGACGGCTTGAAGTTGAGATGCGAAAGACGCTGATCGACTTCTTCGAGCGGTTCTTACTCTGGTGCGCCTTGTTCCGGCCCGTCAAGGGTTCGCGGGGGATGCGGACTGAGACCGTGCTGACGCAATTCGGAAAGGTTGACGTCGTGAGGCGGTACGTGATCAAGAACAAGGAACGGCCCGGATTCATCGGTCGCGTCGGCAGATGCACGAGGTCGTGCGAAGACATCGTGGCGGAGGAGGGATGCGACCGAAGTTCGTTCAAGCGGGCGGAGACCGTCTCGCGCTCGAGGGGGATCGACATCTCGGAGTCGAAGATCCGCGAGGTGACGCTCAGGCACGGCAAGGAGGCGTACGAGAGCCCCGTGCCGGAGAAGATCGACCTTATGCAGAAGGCAGCCGTCGGCGGGAAGCGGCGGAGAACGGCCCTGACGATGGTCGCGTCTGCGGACGGCACGTGCGCTCCGTGCGCGAAGGCGGACTTGACGGAGTCGAAGGGGCGCGACGGTGGCGAAGCCAAGGGGCGCAACGTCGACGTGGGGATGGTGGCGGTCTACAACAGCGTCCGTCGGGAGGACAACCGCCCGGTGATACCGCCTTCGTCGCGGAAGTACCTGGTCGCGGCGAACGCGGAAGAGATGAGGACGAGGCTGTGCGCGACGGCACGGGCTGCGGGCTACGGGAAGATGCCGCGGGTGCAGTTCATCGGCGACGGCGCGCCCTGGGTCGAGGGCATCGCGGCGGACGGCTTCAAGGGCGCGATCTTCACGCTGGACTGCAGCCATGCGTTCGGATACGTCAACGAGGTCTGCGGCTTCCTCGCTGGGAATGCCGAGGAGGCGAAGAAGGTGTTCCGGAAGGCGAAGGACAGGATGTACGAGCACGACTTCGACAGGGCGGAGAAGTGCCTGCGGAGCAAGTACAAGGCTCATTTCACGGAGGACGGCATGAAGCACTGGAGCGAGGAGGCGGCGAAGGCGTGGAAGTACCTGGACGCAAGACGCAAGTACATGAACTACGGATGGCTGCGTCGCCACGGCTACCTGATCGGCTCGGGACACATCGAGTCTGCGTGCAAGGTCATAATCGGACAGCGGTGCAAGGGCGCTGGGATGCACTGGCGGTACATGAACGCGATCTACGTGAGCGCGCTCCGTGCGCAGATGCGCAGCGCGGCATGATTCACCGAAAGGAGGACGAAATGGAACGGACGGTCAAGTCGTATCGGGATCTTGTCGCCTGGCAGAGGGCGAGGGAGCTGGTGAAGGAGGTGTATCTGCTGACGGCGAGTTTCCCCATCGGGGAGAGGTTCGGCCTCGTCAGCCAGATGGATCGCGCGGCGGTGTCGATACCGTCGAACATCGCGGAGGGCTACGGACGCTCGACGACGCAGGACTACCTGAAGTTCCTGCGCATCGCGCGCGGAAGCGCGTACGAGCTTGAGACTCAACTGGTCCTCGCGGTCGACCTCGGGCTGTGCGACGATGCACGGGCGCGGCGGATTGCCGGACTGCTACAGGAAGTGATCCGCGTTCTACAGGGACTTGTCACGGCGCTGGAAAGACGGATAGAAGGATGAAAAGTTCCGCCACTATTGCCTATTGCCTGACCCCTGACCCCTGGGTGCGATTTTTTCAATAACCGGGTGACTTCAAGGGGGAGTGGATGTCACAAGAAAAAATCGCACCCTACATCACCTTTCCGCCAAAGAATATGAGGATGA
>JAFRNO010000195.1 GCA_017430155.1 Kiritimatiellia bacterium
CATGCCCTTTTCGAGCGTCACCTCGCCCGCCTTCTGCCACTGCCAGTCGCCGGTGCCGCGTCCGAGCACGTTCGGCAGCGCATTGCCGTTCACCTTGATCGTGAACGTGCCGGCCGCGTGCCCGCTCCAGGGCGCGGTCCAGTTGCGCGTGCGCGCCCACACGTGGTAGGTGCCCGCCGCCGGACAGTCGAACGTGGTGACGGCGTCGGCCACGGGACGCCCCATGCCGTGCGCAAGCAGGAAACTCGACCCCATCTGGTCGATGAACTGCGAGTCGATGGCCCACTCGCCGCGGTCGGCGAACTGCTCCGCCTCGATGAAACACGATCCATATGTCATCCCGCCAGCCAACAGGGACAATGCCGCGACGGCATTCAGAAGTTTTCTACGCGAACTGTTCATTTCGATGCTTCCTTTCCTTAAAGTCCGATGACGTGCGTTTCAACGCTCACGCCGGGCGACACGCTCATGCCCGGCATGCCTTCGGCGCCTTCCATGATGTCGCCCAGCCCGCCGAGGCCGCCCGAGCTCGTGCAGTCGAAGATCGTGTCGATCGTGTCGCGCACCACCTCCACGTCATCGCCCTGGTAGCCGAGTTCGCGCGCGACCTGGCGGACGAGCGCCGAACGCGCCTTCTTGGCGACTGGCGCCATCTCCATTTCCAGTTCCACCAGCTT
This sequence comes from Kiritimatiellia bacterium, assembly GCA_017430155.1. Taxonomy (GTDB): domain Bacteria; phylum Verrucomicrobiota; class Kiritimatiellia; order RFP12; family UBA1067; genus RUG572. The sequence goes on from JAFRNO010000195.1 coordinate 678, forward strand.
CTGGATCGTCGCCGCGTCGGGAAGACCACCCTTCATCTTCGCCGCAGCCGCCTCGCGACGCTCCATGAGCTCGAGGAACTTGGCGTGGTTCTTGCGCTCGTCGGCCGACATCCCGTCCAGATTGATCGACGACAGGAATTCCATCCGCCCCTTCGCCTTCTCGGCGAGACGCGCGCGCATCTGTGTCATCGCGTTCGTGACCTGCGAGAACTCCTCGTGCGAGAGCTGGCCCTTCAGCGCGTCAAGGACGTCCTTGCCGTCGCCCTCCACCGCGATGACGCGCTCGGCGGAGTTCGTCGGAGCGGGCGCCGATTTCACCGGTTTCGCGTCCTTCAACGCGGCCGCCGCGCGCTTCGCCGCCGCAAGGCTGCGCTCCAGTTCGGCGATGCGCTGCTGGGCCTTTGCCAAACGCGCCGCATCTTCGGAGACGGCAGGCGTCTCGGCCTTCGCCTTCACCGGTTCTGCATTCGGGCGGCGCGACATCCCCACCATAAGGCCGCCGGCCGCCCCCAGCACCAACGCCGCCAGCGCTACAAACTTGATTTTCATGACTGATTTCCTTCCTGTTTCAAAACGCGCGCGCCCCACACGCCCCAGACGAGCAGGCCGAAGGTGGCGAGCACCGAGATCAAGACCAGGACCTGTCGTACCCGATTGGACTTGGGCTCTTCCTTGGGCACCGGAGCGGGCACGGACGGATTCTCGAACAGCGCCAGCTGCGCCGACGAGCCCGTCGCGTGCGTGATGCCGCCCGTGGCCGACAAGGCGTACATGCCGGCGGATTTCAGCCGACCGGACCGCACCCAGTCGTCGAACGTCTTGTTCTGGCGAAGCGTATTGCCGTTGACGAGGAAATAGCGGATGTCGTTGTCGGCGGGATTGTCCGTGGTCGTGGCCAGATGCACGCCCATCGAGTCATTGATGGTCTTCCGCCCTTCCTGGGGGGCAATGGCCACGAACACCTTTCCCCCTCCGGCCTTCGCCACGTCCTCCGCCGCCGCGTTCGGGAGCCGCACGAACGAGACGTCCTCCACGGCGCAGTATTTCGAATCGACATAGGCGAGATTGGCGACGTTCGCCACGGCGAGCACGACGAGCACGGCCTTCACGCCGAACGGCGCCGTGCCTTCCTCCTTGAACGCGCGCCACGCGGCCTCGAAGCCAAAACCTGCGAGGGCGGCCACGCAGAACTCGAGCAGGTGCACGAACTTCACGGGCGCGCGCAGCGTGCCGCCGAACGGCAGGGCGTAGACGAGCTTGTAGAACGGCGTGAAGCAGCCCAGCGCGCAGAGATACAGGATCACGCCCGCACAGACCCAGAACGGCACGTCCGAGAACGTGGTTCGTGGTTCGTGGTTCGTGGTTCCGGGTTTGGTGTTCGGAGTTCGTGGTTTGCGCAGCGCAAAACGCCACCAGCCAACCAGGCCAGCGAGGGCGAAGAGGACCGTCAGAAGCCCGAAGTAGAGCGAATGCTGGCGGTAGGGCATCCAGATCGTCTCGCCGGCCTTGAGCGGCGCGCCCGTCACGGGATGCTTCTGGCCGGCCGCCTGGAGCGGCACGACGATCTGCTGGCCGAGGCGCCCCTTGTAGGGGTTGGTCGGGCTCACGCGCGGGTCGTTCGAGCCGCCGTGGATGTCGGCCACGACGAACTCAGCCGTGTCCTCGGGCGGGAGCGACCAGCTCGTGCAGAAGCGCCACCGCTCGTCGGCGGACTTTTCGACCTTCTCGTTCACGTCCTTCCCGCTCGTCGCGGCGATCTGCGCCTCGCGTCCGGCTAGGTCCTGCGTGAGCGCCCGCGTGAACTGCGGCAGCCCCACGGCGCAGACGCAGACGGCCGTCACGCCCACGCCCGCCAGCACGCGGAGGAACTTCATGCGTTTTCTTTCGTACACGAGGGTCTTGAGCATCTCGCGCACGAGCGTCCAGACGCCGTAGGCGAAGGTGAGGACGGTGAAGAGCAGCCACATGTCCGACTGGCGCGCGGCGGCCCAGGCGAGCACGGCGCCGAGCAGCGCCCAGTTGCGCCACTTCCCCTTCCGCACGGCGCGGTCCACGAGGCCGAACGCGAACGGACCGTACATCATCCAGACGAACCAGCCGAGGTGTCCGGCCGAGAAGAGCGTGAACGTGTAGCCCATGAGCCCGTACGCGGCGCCGCCCGCCGCCGCGGCGAAATGCGAGAGTCCGCGTCCGCGCAGGTAGAACATCAGCCCCAGCGCGGCGAGATACCCCGCGAGGGCGTACTGGAGCTCTTGCCAGAAGTACATGCTGCCGATCACGTGCATGAGGTCGGATGGCACGAAGTCGCCCCCGGCCACGAGCGCGCGGAACCAGCGCGCGGCCTCGTCGATCGGGTAGAAGATCGCGTTGTCGGGCTCTACGGGCGCCTTGTCGAGCGACCACGTGCCCCAGAAGATGCCGCCCATGCACACGGCGTAGAGCGCGGTGAGCGCGAGGACCGCAATTGTCGCGGGGCGTTGGAAGAATGCCTTGATTCGCTGCTGCATCGTCAGTGTCTCCAGTACGTCTTGTAGGTCGTGGAACCGCCGCCGCGACGGCCGCCGTAGCCGCCACCACGGCCGCCGTAACCACCGTAGCCGCCCCTGCGGCCGCCATAACCGCCGCCGTAGTCGTCATCGTCGTCGTCCCAGCGGCGATGGCCGTAGGACGGTTCGGGCGCGGAGTAGAGCGTCTGCTCCTCGAGGAGCTCCTTGGGTATCTCGCGAACGAATACGGACGGCTCAACGGGGTATTGCCCGCCGTCTGCCGTCTTCTTCGAACGCGGCACGCAGAGGTAGAGGCGGTCCTTCGCGCGCGTGACCGCCACGTAGAAGAGGCGGCGCTCCTCGGCGAGGTTGCCGTCCTCCACGCTCCGCGCGCTCGGGAACACGGTGTCCGCGAGCCACGGGAGGATCACGACGGGCCACTCCATGCCCTTCGCCTGGTGAACCGTGGTGAGGTGCATGTGGTCCGCGGGGAGAGAGGCCTTCGCGCGCGCGTCGAGGTTCGTCATGAGCGCCACCTCGTCGAGGAACGCGCCGAGTCCGCCCGGCGTGGAGGCGATGTGCGCGGCGATTTCCGTGAGGTCGTCGAGGCGCTGGTCGGCCTCTTCGGGCTCGAACTGGCGGTGGAGGTGCGCGCCGTAGAAGAAATCCACGAAATCGGTCACGAGCTTGCGGTCGGTCTTCTCGGCGAGGTGCCCCGGCGCCGCCGCGAAGGCGCTCTCGATCTGCTGCCAGCCGGGACGCCCCTTCGCGCACATCAGCTCGCCGAGGTGCATCCGGTCCATCGCGTTCGTGCCGTCGAAGGTGCCGCCGAGCGCCTTCCAGTACTTGCGCGCCGTGCCCTCGCCCACGCCGGGCAGGAGCTCCATGAGGCGCATGAAGCTCATCTCCGCGCGCGGGTTGATGCAGAGGCGCAGGAACGCGAGCACGTCCTTCACGTGCAGCTGCTCGAACACGCCCACGCCGCTCGTGATGCGGAACGGCAGACGGCTGCGCGTGAGCGCCATCTGGATGTCGATCGAGGTGTAGTGCGAGCGGTAGAGGACGGCGATGTCGTCATACCGCACGCCGTTTTCGTGGAGCGCGGTGGCGAGCTTCACGATGGCCTCGGCCTGGGCGCGGCCGTCCCACACGTTGTAGAGGCGCGGCTTCGGCGCACCGCCCGTGCGGAACGGACGGAGCGTCTTCTCGAACTCGTGCGGCACGTCCTTCATCACGGTGTTCGCCACGTCCAGGATCGGCGCGACGCTCCGGTAGTTGCGCTCGAGCTTGAGCACCTTGCAGTCGGGCCAGCGGCTGGGGAACTCGCGGATGTTCTCGAACTTCGCGCCGCGCCACGTGTAGATGCACTGGAAGTCGTCGCCCACGACCATGATGTTGCGGTGCTTCGCGGCGAGGATGTCCGTGAACGCGGCCTGGAGGCCGTTCGTGTCCTGATATTCGTCCACGAGCACGTGGAGGAAATGCTCCTGGAGGAACTCGCGCGTCTTGTCGCTCTCGCGCAGGAGCCGGAGTCCGTTCACGAGCAGGTCGTCGAAGTCCATCGCGCCGAGCTCCGCCTTGCGCTGTGCATAGGCGCGGCACACCTTGAGGATGAGCTCCACGTCGCCGAGCGCGGTCTTCGTCTGGTAGCGGTTGACCACGCGTTCAAGCGGCTCCTCGCCGTTGGCGGCGTCCGAGACGAGCTTGAGGAGGAACTCCTTCTTCTGGAAGTCCTTGACGTCCTTCACGAGTTCCTTGATGCACTGGCCCATGAGCTTCTTCTGGTCGTCCTCGTCGAGAATCGTGAAGCTCGGGCTCACGCCGATCGGCCGTCCCCAGCGGCGGAGGAACTTGTTGCAGATCGAGTGGAAGGTGCCGCTCCAGATGCCGGTCACGCCCGGCACGACGCGCTGGGCGCGCTCGAGCATCTCGTTCGCGGCCCGGTTCGTGAACGTCAGCAGCAGGATGCGCTCGGGCGGCACGCCCTTCTCCACCAAATAGGCCACGCGGTGCACGAGCGTGCGCGTCTTGCCCGTGCCGGCGGCCGCCAGCACGAGAATCGGCCCGTCCGCAGCCGTCGCCGCCGCGCACTGCTCAGGATTGAGTACTTTGCTGAAATCCGTCATGAGCGCTAGTAGATGAAGAGCATTTCGCGGTATTTGGGGAGGGGCCAGCGCGCGTCGTCCACGAGGTGCTCGAGGGCGTCCACCGTGTGGCGAAGGTCGCGCATGGCGGCAATCTGATCCTCGTGCGTGCCCTTCGCGAGCGCCTTGTCGAGGCGTTCGCACTTGACGTGCAGGTCGTCGAGGCCCGCGCCGAGGCGCACAGAGAGGGCCTTGAGACCGCCGGTGCCGGTCTTGAGGCCGTCCTTCTTCGCCACGGAGAGCGCCGTCGCGAGCTTGGAGAACTCGTCGGCCACGACGGGACGCACCATCGAGCGGGCGATGTCAAGCGCGACCGAGCCCTCGATGCGGATGCGGCGGTGGTAGTCCTCGAGCGCGATCTCGTAGCGGCTCGCGAGCTCGCCTTCGGTGAGGACCCCGTATGCGGCGAACACCTTCTGGTTCGCGGGGTCGCGGAGGGGCTGGATCGCGGACGGCGTGTCGGGCAGGTTCGGGAGACCGCGACGCGCGGCCTCCTTCGGCCAGTCGTCGGAGTAGCCGTCGCCCGAGAAGAGGACGCGCTTGTGCGCGCGGATGAGGCGCTGGAGGAGTTTCTGCAAGTTGGCGTTGATGTCGCCTGGCATCGCGTCAAGCTTGTCCGAAATCGCGTCCACGGACTCCGCGACGATCGTGTTGAGCACCATCTGGTTCATCGCGCAGTTCTGCGAGGAGCCGGGCGCGCGGAACTCGAACTTGTTGCCCGTGAACGCGAACGGCGAGGTGCGGTTGCGGTCCGTCGTGTCGCGCGGCAGGGGCGGGAGCGTGTCCACGCCGATCTTCAGCTTCGTGCGGCCGGCGGCGCGGGCGGAAGTGCCCGTCTCGATGGCCTTCATCACGGCGGACAGCTCGTCGCCGAGGAAGATGGAGATGATGGCGGGCGGCGCCTCGTTCGCGCCGAGGCGGTGGTCGTTGCCGGCGCCGGCCGTCATCGCGCGCAGGATGTCCGCGTGCTTGTCGATGGCGCGGATCACGGCGGAGAGGACGGTGAGGAAGATCGCGTTCTCCTTCGGGTTGGAGCCGGGCTCGAGGAGGTTGCGTCCGTTGTAGGCGATGGACCAGTTGCAGTGCTTGCCGCTGCCGTTCACGCCCTCGAACGGCTTCTCGTGGAGCAGGCACTCGAAACCGTGGCGCTCGGCCGTCTGGCGGAGCACCTCCATGACGAGCATGTTGTGGTCCACGGCGAGGTTGAGGTCCTCAAACACGGGCGCGAGCTCGAACTGCGCGGGCGCGACCTCGTTGTGGCGCGTCTTCGCGGGGATGCCGAGCTTCCAGAGGATCTCCTCCACCTCGGTCATGAACTTGAGGACGCGCGGACGGATCGCGCCGAAGTAATGGTCGTCGAGCTGCTGGTGCTTCGCGGGCGCGGCGCCGAACACGGTGCGTCCGGTCTGCAGGAGGTCGGGACGCTGCATGTAGAAGCCGCGGTCGATCAGGAAGTACTCCTGCTCCGCGCCGAGCGTGACCGACACGCGTCCGTCCGGCTGGCCGAAATGCGCCATGAGGCGGCGGAGCGCCTTCTTGAGCGCCTGCACGGAGCGGAGGAGCGGCGTCTTCGAGTCGAGCGCCTCGCCGCGGTACGAGCAGAACGCGGTGGGGATGCAGAGGGTGGCGCCGTTCGCGTGGCGCTTGATGAACGCGGGGCTCGTGGGGTCCCACGCCGTGTAGCCGCGCGCCTCAAAGGTGGAGCGGAGACCGCCCGAGGGGAAGCTGGAGGCGTCCGCCTCGCCGCCGATGAGGTTCTTCCCGCTGAACGCCTGCACGGCCTGCGCGGTGCCGCGCGGCTCCACGAAGCTGTCGTGCTTCTCGGCGGTGCCGCCCGTGAGGGGCTGGAACCAGTGGGTGAAGTGCGTGGCGCCCTTCGCGAGCGCCCAGTCCTTCATCGCGTGCGCCACGTCGTCCGCGATGGACGGGTCGAGGGGCTTCCCCTCGTTGACCGTGGCGAGGAGCTTGGCGGCGGTGGCCTTCGGCAGGAAGGCGCGGATTTCCTTCTCGCCGAAGACGTCCTCGCCGTAGGTCGCCATGGACGTGTCGGCCGGGAGCGACGCGGACGGCGCGTCGGGCAGGCGTTCGGCGATCGAGTTGATTGCGTGTATGCGGTTGTTCTTGCTCATGGAGCGAATAGTATACCATATCCGCGCGGCGCGCGATATGGTATAATATGCGCGTCCATGTCCCGGAAGAAGAAGTCAAAGTTCGCCTGCTGGTGCGAGTACGCGGCCCTGCGGAGCATGTGCGCGGTGGTGAACGCCGTGCCGTACCGCCTCGCCTGCGCGCTCGCGCGTGGGCTCGCGCGCTTTGCCTTCGCGTGCGGCTTCCACAGGCGCCGCACGCTCGAGCGGATCAAGTCTGTGTTTCCGGAGAAGG
>JAFRNO010000029.1 GCA_017430155.1 Kiritimatiellia bacterium
CACCGTGTTCGGCGTGCAGGGCGCCTGGATCTCCGGCGAGGGCGCGCGGGTCACGCGCATCGTGGTGGTGCCGGGGCAGCCGCGCGCCCCGGGCAAGACGCAGCACGCCTTCGTGATGAACTGGCTGTACGACATCCTCGAGGACAAGCCGATCATCAAGAAGGAGCCGCACCGTCCGCTTCCGCCCGAAGCGCTCGCCGAGGAGACGGACTGGCAGGAGTGCAACTGGTGGCACTTCCTCGACGACCACGACAACCTGGAGCTGCAGACCGTCGCCCGCTTCATCCTCACGCCGGAGCGCTATCCGCAGCCGACGCCCGCGCTCGACCACCTGCTGATCCTCGACGTGGAGGTGGACGCGAACGCGCGTCCGGGCCGGCGCGACCTCATCCTCTACGACGGCAACAGCGCGAGCGCGCCCCATCCGTTCTACATTACGGCCGAGCCGCACGTCGCGGAGCCCTACTTCGTGATCCCGCCGCGCGGCTTCCCCCGCAACCCCCTGAGCATCTCCCTCCACCTGGACCCCAAGATCCCGCCGCAGTCCCTGCCGATCCACATCGACGGGCAGATCTGGCCGGGCGAGGTGGACGTCTACACGCTCCGCCTCGAGGAAGGGCAGCAGCTCGTCTGCTCCCTCATCGGCCGCGAGCTGTTCCCCTACCTCGGCGACGCCGTGCCCGGATTCTTCAACCCCGTCTTGAGCCTCTGCGACCAGAACGGGCACGAGGTGGCCTTCGCGGACGACTTCTACTACCTGCCCGACCCCGTGCTCACCTACAAGGTGCCGATGGACGGCTTCTACACGCTGAAGGTCTACGACAACCTCTACCGCGGCGGCCCGAACTTCGTCTACACGGTCTTCTGCCGCGACGCGAAGACGGACCGTCCCCTCTACACGCCGAAGGAGCGCGCGTTCGAGTGCTACCCGCAACCCGCCGCCTTCATTCCCCCGAAGCCGAACTCGGATTCAAACCTGATCGTCCGCACCGGTTCGCTTGACATACCCGGACGCAAGAACCGCCACTTCTTCGAGATCAAGGAACCGGGTACGTGGCACTTCGAGCTGTACGCCCGCCGCGAGGGTTCGCCGCTTGACGGCGTGATCAGCCTCTACGGTCCCATGGGCAATCTCCCGCTGTCCGTCGCACCCCGCCTTGCCACGTGGGACGACAATCCCGGCCGTCTCTACGAGGTGAAGAACGTCGGCAGCGACGACCTGCCCATCATCAAGACGAACATGCTCTACGAGGGCACGATTCCGCAGGCGGAATGCGACCCGTCCGGCACCTGGACCATCAAGGAGCCCGGGAAGTACTGCGTTACCGTGGCAGACCGATCCGGCCTCGGCGGCGAGCACTACGACTACACGCTCTGCATCTCCCCGGCCGAGCCGTCGTTCGAGGTGTTCTCGCTCATCTCCGCCTGCCGCGTCAACGGCGGGCGCGCGCGGTTCACGGCGTGCGTCCTGCGCAAGGACGGCTATGACGGCGAAATCACCTTCGACAGCACGCCCGACTACGACGTGAGCGGCGGCTTCAGCGGCGACGAGCTGGAGACGGACGTCTCCATCACGTTCAAGAAGGAGTGGACGGGCCTCAAGCGCTTCGACCTCACGGCGTCCGGCGAGCTGCCGAACGGGAAGGTCCTCCGCGTGCGCGTGACGCCCACCGACCCGGGCGAACAGGCGTTCGCCTACTCGCACCTCCTGCCCGCGCACGGATTCTACTTCGGCGTGGCGGGGGAGCCCACGCGCGAGCCCGCGCGCCACATCGGCCCGCAGCTGAAGGGCAAGAAGCAGACGAAGTCCCACAGCAACGGGCAGAACTGTTCCGCCTGCCACTTGAAGACGCAGCAGCACACCAAGGGCAAGTCCTGCACCGAGTGCCACAAGGACAAGAAGTAGCGCGACGGAACGACCAGCATCCATGAGCCTCAATACAGCACTTTCGAACACGGGACCGAAGCGCCGGGGATCGCCGATTCCGATCATCCTGATCCTGCTCGTCCTGGGCGCGGGCGGCTACTTCGGCTGGAAGGCGTTCAGCGGCTACCAGGCGGACAAGCGCAGGAGGCAGGAGGAAATACGGGCCGAAAACGAGCGGATCCGCGCCAAGAACGAGATGATCCTGAAATCCGGCGTCAAGCCGAAGACGAACGCGGTCGTGCAGGTTGAGGAGGACGAGCCGAAGTTCGACTTGCCGCCCGAACCGCCGAAGAAGACGGAGGCGGAGATCCTGCGCGAGGAGGAGACGCTCCGGACAAACGTCTGGGCGCAGATCGAGGCGGCGCGGAAGACGGGCGACGCGAAGCCGCTCCCCGCCTTCGCTGGCATCCAGTTCGGCAAGCCGCTCGTGCCGGGCGCGACTCTCGACCAGGTTTCCTCGAAGATCGTGAAGTGGGGAACCGCGCTCAGGGAGGAGGCGGGCGACTCCGTGGCGGCGCGCGGCGTGGCGTTCGCCGTATACGGGCCGAAGCTCGCGAAGCCGTTCATGTCGCTCGGCACGAGTCCGCTCGTGTGGGTGACGCCGAAGGAGCGCCGTCCGTACCGGATCGAGTTCAGCCGCCCGCTCGCGCCGAAGGACGACAAGCACGACCCCGAGACGACGAACCTCGTGGCGAATCTCAAGGCGAAGTTCAATGTCGAGCCGTTCGCGCCGCGTCCCAGCGTGCCCGGGCGGGCGGGCTGCGAGTACGTCTTCCCCATCGGGACTTCCACGGTGACGGTCGGCGAGTACGACGGCGTGCTGCGCTTCTCTGTGGAGCGCGAGGACGTGCGGGACGAGGCCCGCGCCGAGACGGAGGCCCTGCGGCAGGAGAAAAGCCAGGTCTCCGCGGACGGCGCGCTCCTCGACTCGAAGCGCTACCCGAATGGCGGGTTCGACCGCGCGAAGTACCGGGGCATGCAGCCGTTCCGGGAGGGAACGCCCCCGGCGTTCTGCGGGGTGGTGTTCGGCAGCCAGCCAGCGGAGACCGCCACCGTGGTCGTACCGCAGAAGGGCCCCAAGGGATTCTTCCTCGACTACGGGATGGCGAAGTGCCCGCCGTTCCGCGGGTTCGCCTACGGCCGCGCCGACATTGACCCCGTGCGCGGGGGCGTGTACGCCGTCCACCTCACGAGCGAGGGCGGAACGGAAGGGCAGGACGACAAGGACTACTTCGAGGCGGTGAAGGCCTCCCTCTCGGCCCACTACAAGGTAAAGCCGATTGAAAAGCCTGGCGAGGGCGCGTTCCCGAACTTGATCTACCAGGTCGGCGACGTCACGATCCTGTTCGGCCCCGACCCGCGCGGCGGGTTCAGGCTGTTCGCCCGCAACGAGGTGCTCACCGCGCTCGCCCACACGGAACCCGCCGCCAACACACGAAAACGCTGATCCACGCGCGCACATGAAAGAGAACATTTTGCTGATTTTGAACGTCGTCGTCACCGTCGCGGGCGGGCTGGGCGTGTTCCTGCTGGGAATGAAGCACCTGTCCGAGGGCCTGCAGGCCGTTGCGGGGCGCGAGCTGCGGCGGTTCATGGCGCTGGCCACGACGCACCGCGCGGCGGGCGTGGGCACGGGCATCGTCTCGACCATCCTCGTGCAGTCGTCGTCGATCATCACCGTCATGCTCGTGGGGTTCGTGTCGTCGGGGCTCATGACGCTCACGCAGGCGATCAACGTGATCATCGGCGCGAACGTGGGCACCACCGCCACGGTGTGGATCGTGGCGTTCGCGCCCGACCCGCAGGTGCTCGGCCTCGTGGGCCTGGGCCTCGGCGGCATGATCTACTTCTTCCTGCGCGGCGAGCGCGTGCACGACCTCGGCCTCGCCATCCTCGGGCTCGGTCTCGTTTTCCTCGGCATGTACTTCATGTCGAAGGGCGTGCTGCCCATCCGGCAGAACCCGTCCATCCAGGCGGCCTTCACGCGGATGGAGGCCACGACGCTCGGCGGCGTGGCGCTCGTCGCCCTCGTGGCGGCGCTCTTCACCGCCGTGATCCAGAGCTCCGCCGCCTCCATCGCCATCGCGATGACGCTCGCCGCCCAGCAGCTCATCACCTACGAGATGGCGATCGCCGTCCTCTTCGGCGCGAACATCGGCACGACCATGACCGCCTGGCTCGCCGCGTTCAGCGGCTCGGCGGCCGCCAAGCGCACCGCGCTCGCGCACACGCTCTCGAACGTCATCGGCTCGCTCATCTTCCTCCCGTTCGTGCTGCCCGTCCTCGTGCCGCTCGGGAAGGCCCTCTTCCCCCACTGGAACGCCGTCACGGAGACCGCCAAGGGACCGGTGCTGCTGGGCATCATGGCGCCCATCGCCGTCACGGACACGATCTTCTCCGTGCTGCGCGGCGTGATCACCTTCCCGTTCGTGAAGCCCTTCGCCCGCTTCATCGAGCGGCTCATCCCGCAGAGCGAGGACGAGAAGCCGCACCTCAGCCCGCTGAAGGTGGGCACCAGCCTCTCGCCCGTCCTCGCGTGCGACCAGGCGCTCCTCGAGGTGCAGTTCATGCGCGACAGCGACATCGAGCTCCTCGCGTGCGCGCGCCGCGTGTTGGCGGAGCAGGACGACCCGGACGCGGAGAACGAGGCGCACATCCTCCACCGCGAGGGCATCCTCGACAACGTCCAGCGCGAAGTCACCGAGTTCCTCGCCTCCATCATGTCGAAGCGGCTCGCCGCGGACGTCTCGGCGCGCGCCCAGCGCCTGCTGCGCCTCACGGACGAACTGGAGAGCGTGTCGGACGAAGCGGCCACGATCCTGAAGGTGGTGCGGCGCCTGCGGAAGAACCGGCAGCGCATCTCCGACGTGTCCACCGCGATGGTGCTTTCCGTCCACGATCGCGTGTACGCCTTCGCCGAGAAGGTGTCGCCCTGGGTGCGCTCGCCGCGTCCCGTGATCGACGTGGAGGCGGTGCAGGCGGAGTCGCGCGAGATCCACGAGTTCATCCGCGACTGCCGCCGCACGCAGCTCGGGCGCGTGGGGCCGGACGATCCCG
>JAFRNO010000030.1 GCA_017430155.1 Kiritimatiellia bacterium
TCGCCGTTCGTGAAGACGATCAAGGAACGCATCGCCCGCCATGTCAACTCCACGTTGGGACGGAGCGGCCATGTCTTCGAGGGGCGTTTCTTCAGCGGTCTCGTGGAGGAGGGCAAGGGCGCGTGCATGGCGTCCCTGTACGTGGACTACAACCCGGTGCGCGCGGGCATGGTCGCAGACGCCGCTGAATACCGCTGGTGCAGCTTCGCCGCCGCCCATGGCGGCAGATATGCGGAATCGTCCCGCAACGGCTACGCCAGGACGTTCGGGAAGGAATGGCCCGAGGCGCGCGCCGCCATCCGCCGCGCGTTCGCGGACGTCCCCGACGCGGAAGCCGAGGAACGCATGCGCAGCGGGGAGGAGCGTCTCCGGCCATCACAGCTTATCCACTTGCGGATACCCGAGCTGTCGCGCGGGACATACATCGCTGCGAACGTGGCGTTCGCCGCGAAGATGCGCGCATGCCTCGCCAAGGGATTCCCCTCCGCGTCCAGCGGGACGTTGCTGAAACTCGTCGCCATGGTGGACTGGAAGTCCGCTGCGGCGTAAGATCCAGGATGAGCAACTGCTCCCTGAGCTTTCATGGAGTTTGATGAGGACAGCCCTCTTGATTTCTAATAGGGACAGTCCCCATGATCTCCGTGTAAAGGAAGGTCCGCCCGAACTCCACAATTCCGACCAGTCGGACAGATTTTGCCAGAGATTTCACGTTCCAAAATCTCTCACAAGAGGGGAAAGTACCCCACGCGCAAAACGCTCAATGGCATCGCTATGACTCGATGGCATCGCCATGAGTTTAATGGGGACAGTCCCCATGATTTATTTCCATGATTTCTGGGACAGTTCCCACCATTTATTTGCGGGGGCAGTCCCCGTCATTTTTAGGGGCAATCCCCGCCATTTCCCGTGACATCGGGGACAGTCCCCATCATTTTCCCCAACACGAATGATATCTGCCAGAACTTCACCAATCAAACGCTCGTATCACACGTGCCTCGAAATCTCCAGTAGCGGTACGCTTGGGACAATGGGCGTTACAGTACTATAACGCCAGTGCCCTTCCTCGTGTTGGATGGCAGAATAGATATCGTAAAGAAACCTTGTCCGATAAGTAAACCACGGACCATAGTTTCCGCCGACAATCTGCCAAGCCACAGCTTTCATTCGCTCACATTGGCTATCAACACGCCGAATCACGTCCGGTCCGACATCAAGGTGCGCGACAATGGCATCCAAGTGTCCGATTCGCGCCCGTAACTCAAATTCAACCGCCCAACCAATCTCCCTCAAAACACCCTTCCTCAGTTTTACAATGAATCGCGTATGCCTCTCCTTCGTCTTGTTTTGTGACAACAGTTCAGCCGCAAGTCTTCCGTCCGGCGATGCCGAGAACGCCAATACGGGTCGCTTCTGGCCCCACACGATGTCCTCAATCACCCGGCAAGCCTTGAGAACTTCCAATTGAACCACCCCCTTCTCGCCTTTTCTCGCAGGATACGCCCCATGGGCAACATCAGGTAACGTTCCCCACGCATCCATCGCTGCGCGTCCAATCGTTCCATACACATCGCCCGCCAAAAGCCGCTGCCGAAACCTGAGCGCTCCAACAATGGCCTTCAAATGCCGCTGCTGCATACGAACCCGAAACTCATACTTCATGTCATTTCCTCCTTTCACTCTTGGATTTAAATGGAGAAGGAATCTCCTTGTCTCCTTCATAAAACTTGCCGTTCATTTCATACGTAACAGGCGGGGAACCCTCTTCATGCCGCATTGCGCAGTCTCGGCAAAGGTAACGGTACCATCCCAACGTGCAACAGCGAGGAGACTCGCACGTGCCAATCGGGGTTCCGCACTCCTCGCAAACACCGTAGCACTCTTCTTCCGCCTTGCGCACATATTCCGATGCGAGATCTTCGGCATAATGTGACAAGACCACCTGCTCATGAGTCGGTTCGCCGTTCCCATCGACAAGACATTCAAAGTAAAATCGGAGCGTTCCGAACTTCTCCTTGACCTGCGCTACGACAACTTTGACCTTCCAACGATCATACAGCTGGACGTTGAGGGCCTCCAACTTATACGACAGTTTCTCAAGCGGGTCATCCCATCCGGGGCCGCATGCCCAGGCTGCACTCTCCGCACCATCATACAGCACGCAGCACTCTTTCGCGATTCTCGTCTGCAGTTCATCTGAACGCGTCCGCAGCACTTCCAAATCATCTTCACTCATTCTCATCTCCTTACTGATTAACGGCCTCTCTTTTCTCCAATCGATCCATCACCTCCGCAATCCGCGCCACGTTAGAGGACAGATCGCGGACGGCACAAACGAGCAGGATCAACAGAATGCTTTCAAACACCCATCCAACAGGGATGACACATCCCGGACGCAACTGGTTGGTTCGGATTATCGGCTTTTTGTTCAGCATATCAGATCCTTTCCTTGATTATCGGATTATACTTATGCTCTCGCGGACGTAGCATCGGCAGAGGCTTCCACCTTACGAATTCCTTCAATGTCGCATAACGGCTCCCGATCTCGGAAAGCCAAATTGACTCAAACGCTCCGTTGTGACCGGCATAGCGGGTGTCGCCGCCACGCTCGACAATCGCTAGATCGTCCTCGGCCAAGAGGGCTTTTCGTATATTCTCGTAGTCGTAAAGATAGACATCTATTCCACGGTCATAGAATGCAACCGCCATTCTTGCCAAATTGTAGGCCGTCCATGCAAACCACGCCGAGAGCGTAACCTTGTACTGCTCTTTTTCATGTCCTTGCGGCTTCTCAAGATGGACACTCAGGTGAATCCGTCCGGGGCCAATCCAGAACTGATGCCCACCGTCATGCCAATCATACGGTTTTTCCTCCTTAATCCACTTGCGGAACTCCTCTGGCGAATCACGGGGAACGTCAAAGATGCTCCCCAACGAACGGTTGTATCCATTCATCTTGTAATAGTCCTCGCCTGTCATCGGACGATCCGTGAGCCGTTCCGCATCTACAGTTGCCTCAAGTCCAATTCGAACCAGTTCAAGATAATCGCCGGCCGTCATGTTCTTGCGGAAAAACCGGCCTTCCCTCTCGCAGTTCGGTGAATAATACTTACCCTCGACCAGCTCGCAGAATTTTCGCACCGTCGCTTCCCCGGCCAGCTTATCCTGTCGCGGAAAATTCGGCACGTAGCGATGGATAACGGCGCGCGGCACAAATCCGTTCCGTCTGTTGTTCGGCCACTCTTTTTCCACCTTCCGATAAGCGCGCAGCCAATCCTTTTCTACAAAGTTCAGCCAAGAGAGCATATCCTCCAGATGTTCAACTTGAGGCCAGGGATTATGATCATGCGCCCCATTGTCGTACTCTCGACAGAACTCGCCGGGCTTGATCTCCCACATCCAGAAATCCCGATACCGACTCTCGCCCCAGTTCACGACGAAGTACACGTCGTTGTAATAGGATATCTGAGTCTCGTACCACTTTCCCCGCCGGATCTGCCAACAGAAGCGCCAGATTGGGTCGCAACGATCCCAGTCATTCTGGAAGGCTACAATGCGGACCACTATCCGCTTGAACAGTTTCTCAAGCTGCTTAAGCAAGGCCTCAGCTTCTTCTCCGAACCATATCATGACGTTCACTTCTTTCCCTGCGTGACTTCGTGCGTGATCTTGAGCAGCGCGAGATTCAGCTCGATCGTAGTCTTCCGCGACACCGTGGAGAGATTGTCGCCGATGAGCCCCGCAAGCTTGTGACCGGCCCGCGTGAGCAGATTCGCCTGTTCCGGCGACCCCGCCTTCTCCGTTTGGATCGCCTCCATGTCGCGAACCATCGAACGCACCTGAGCGTATGTCTCAATGATCGCCTTTGTCGCACGAACCGCTCTGTCGCTGTTCAATATCGTCGCCAACATGTAAAGGCCACGTTCTGTAAACGCGTAAGGTGCTCGGCGCATCCCCATTTTCAGACTCGCGATCTCACGTTCTGACAAATTGGAGGTCACAATTTGTGACTTCCAATTGTCCACCTCGTGCGCATCGAGCTGAAACAAATAACCTTCCTCGAACCGCTCGGCATTGCGCTTGACAGCTTGGTTGAGTGCTTTCGTTTCCACTCCATATAGCGCGGCGACATCGCGGTCGAGCAGCACCTGCTGATTGCGAATCGTGAGCATACGGGATTGTACGGCGGCGATGTCGATCGCCCCGAGTTCTGCTGGTTTCTTCATGTCCTATTCCTTTCGTTGTCGTGTCGACACACTGCGCGGCCGAACGCCGGCCACAGGATACAATGCGCCAACGGTCGCATTTTCGGAATAGGCGATGCCTCGCCAAAAGCCGACGACGCTTAGGCCGCGCTTTTGCGCTCAAGCCCGCGGAGGAAGCCTCCTCCATCACGTTCCAAATCGGCGGCCGCGGTTCCCGACATCAACGCCCCCTCCCGGACCGTCCGCCCACCCTTCAGGCTTTTCAATCCGTTCTCAGCAGGACTCCATCGGTTTCAACCCAACGGCTCATCAACGGCTCCCGTTCGTACCCCCGTTGCCACGGAGTTCAATCCCGGGGAGCGCCACTATGATACCACAAACTTGCTCCCGCCGTCTATCCGGAAAGAGGAAAACGTCTAGTTTTACGAGTCGTCTACCGGGCAGTCGCCGCAGAAGTCGCGGCGGCCGCAATCGCGGCAGAAGTCGCCGCGCCAGACGGAATCGAACTGCTCGACGAGCGGCGCGACAAGCGCGGGATCGTCAGTCAACACGCCGTTCTCGAAATTGCGCTTTCGCTCGCTTTTCGCGCCCATCCCCGCGCCCGTGAGATTCGCCGAGCCGAAATACGCCGTGCGCCCGTCCACGATGATGCATTTGAAATGGACGCGCGGACACAGCATCCGCTCCATACCCTCCCAGAGGCCGGGGTGGCGGTCAAAATCCTCCCGCCAGTTCGGCCCCGGCTCCTTCGCGTGAATGAGCCGCACCTCAACGCCACGCTTCAGCATCCCGTCAAGCACCTCAAGGAACGGCACCATGTCGCGTCCGCCGGCATCAACGTACATATCCTTGATGTCGGCAGTGGCGATCCACAGCCGCTCCCGCGCCAGCGGCACGGTCTCGCGGATCACCCGCTCATAGATTTCACGATTGGAGAGGAAGGTGGTCATGCGATGAGTGAACGATAGACATTCGCATCACGTTCTGAAAAACAGCAAAAGATCACTTCCATTTCCGGCGGTCGAGATGAAGCGAGGCCATCCTCTTGCGGCGGTCGCGGGGCGACCGCCCTACCGATTTGTGGCTCGGAGTTGGACAAAAAAGCATGGACCTCGCGCACGGCGATCTGCGCGGCTTCTTCTTTGGGATAGCCGTAGATGCCCGTGGAGATGCAGGGGAAGGCAATGGACTGGCAACCGTTCTCCGCCGCGAGGGTGAGGGAGTTGCGGTAGCAGGCTGCGAGTTTTTCCGGCTCTCCGTGCTGGCCGTCGCGATAGACCGGACCGACCGTGTGGATCACGAACTTCGCGGGCAGCTTGAATCCCGGCGTGATCCGCGCCTCGCCGGTTGGGCACCGCACGCCCGGACGCACCTCCGGCACCTTGAGGCACGCTTCGTAGAGCTCGTCGCCAGCCGCATAGTGGATCGCGCCGTCCACGCCACCGCCGCCCAGCATCACCTGGTTCGCCGCGTTGACGATGGCATCCACCGCCAGCGTCGTGATATCGCCTTGGATGATCTTGATCATGGTAGCATCTCTTTCTGATTTCCCGCCGGGAGCGCACAGGCTCCCTTATTCTCGTTGCACGTAGTTTAGCAGAATTGGCCTCCATCGGCAACATAGGTGCATCGGTTTCTCAGATGTCGATCATAGGGACGATTTCGTCCGAGCGGTCTTTCACGAGCGACTGCACGTCGGGGACGACTTCCGTGGCGTGGAGGGTGGAGGTGGGCAGGTAGCGGTAGTAGACCATCAGCTGCAGCGCGCAGAGGCAGGTGCCCATCACGGGCGCGTCGTAGGCGTCGCGGTTCTGCCAGTACCCCATCGCGCAGGGGCGTCCCTCGGAATCGGGGATGCGCTCGGACAGCTCGGTCATGGCCTTCGGGTAGGCGGCCTTCATCTCCGCGTTCCACTTCTTCCAGCTCGTCTGGTCGGCGGGCGCGGCGTCGCGGCGCATCCCGGCCTGGTACTTGCACTGCGTGGCGTAGTAGCTGTAGTACTGCGCGTTCTTGCCGCCGGGGTGGTTCTCCCACACGGGCCGCCACGCACGCATGAAGTCGAGCGCGCTGCGCACCTCCTTCTCGCGGGCGGCGCCGAGCAGCTGGAGCGCGAGGCAGCCCGTGGCCGTGAGGCCGGTGGGCGCGCCGCCCGCGCAGTACCCGAACCCGCCCTTCCGGAACGCGCGCGTCTTCAGGTAGCGCACGGACTTCTTCACGCAGTCGTCGAGGCCCTCCACGCGGAGCCCCGCCATCTTGCCCGCCTTCAGGGCCTGCAGCGCCCAACCGCCAAAGGAGAGGTCGTCGCGCGTGGAGGCGCGGTTGAGCTTGTAGTCCCAGCCGCCCGTGGGGGACTGTCCGGCGATGATGCGCGCAAGCCCCTTCTTCGCCGCCTCGCCCGCGTTTGGGTTGCGCGTCATGCCGTAGGCCTCGCAGAGCGCGTACGTGGCGATGAGGAACGCGTACTCGTTGCCGTCGGACCCGCGGAAGCGCGTCACGCCCTGTTCGTCGCGCTGCGACGCGATCAGGTAGTCGAGGGCGCGTCCCACCGTGGCGCCGAACTCGCGCGAAGACGGTGTCTCGCCGTGCGCGAGGTACGTGAGCACCGCGAGGCCCGTCATGGCCGTGGGCGAGGGACCCGCCCACGAGCCGTCCGAACGCTGCACGTGCTTGAGCCAACGGAGCGCCTTGAGGACGCTCGCCTCCGTGCGCGCGTCGCCCTGCCCCGCGCCCGGGCCGAGGGCCTTCCTCCGCCCCTTCTCCGAACGTACGCCGTAGTCGGCGGGTCCTTTGATGGAAGTGGGCGAGACGATCGGCAGCAAGGCGTTGTCCAGGTTCTTGACCGGCGTCACAGGCGGAGGAGCAACGGTATCTTCGATGATCACCTTGGTAATGGCCGGGGCGTCCGGTTGCGCAACGTCGACCGTGACGTCGTCATCGGGGTCGGTCATGTCGTCGACGGGTGGCGGCGGGTCCTCCATGGGCGGGTCCTCCACGACGTCCGCGATGACGATCGACTCCACGGTGGCGGCGGTCGACGGCTGCAGGGCCGTGACGACGGCCAGCACGACGGCCGCGAGGGAGGGGATCAGCACGGCGACGAGCGGCGCGCTCAGGCGTTCAAGCGCGATGCGCGCCTCCTTGTAGGCGCGCGTGTCGGCGGGCTGCGCGAGCCCCCGGATCATCCGCACGAGGGCGAAACGGCTTCTTTTCTCATTGTTTTCCATGGCGTAGTTCCTTTCCATTCAATAAGGTACACGCATCCCCTTCCCGCCGATGACACCGTGCCCGAAAAAAAATTGCGCCCCCGCCGCCGCGAATGTGGTATCATATCGGCAACCGATTCAAGAAAGGTGGTGCCCACATGAAATTGTCAGACTTCGACCGCATGGCAGGATTCCTGCCCGACCTCTGCTTCGAGCGCCCGCCCGACGTCGCCGTCGTGCTCGGCAGCGGCTGGGCCGACGCGCTCTCCGCCGACCGCACGCTCGTGCGCATCCCGTACGCGGACATCCCCGACCTCGGCGCCGCGACCGTCGTGGGGCACACCGGCGAGTTCTGGCTGTACGAGCGCGCCGGACGGCGCGTGGCGGCCTTCTGCGGACGCCGCCACTGGTACGAGGGCGTGGGCTGGGAGACGGTCGTGTTCCCCGTCGAGCTGCTTCGGCGCATGGGCGGCACGAAGCTGCTCCTCACGAACGCGGCGGGCGGCATCAACCCCGCGCTCAAGCCCGGCGACTTCGTGATCCTCAAGGACCACATCAACACCGTGGGCATCAACCCGCTGATCGGCCCCGTGGTCGAAGGCTGGGGGCCACGCTTCCCCGACATGACGGAAGTCTACACGAAGCACCTGCGCGACGTGCTGCACGGCGCCGCGAACCGGCGCGGCCTGCGCGTGATGGAGGGCATCTACGCCTTCACGTCGGGTCCCGTCTTCGAGACGCCCGCCGAGATCCGCGCCTACGGGCACATCGGCGCGGACGTGGTGGGCATGAGCACGGTCCCCGAAGCCGTCTTCGCGCATGCCTGCGGAATCCAGGTGGCGGGGCTCTCGCTCGTCTCGAACCTCGCCGCCGGCATCTCGCCGCGTCCCCTCTGCCACGAAGAGGTGCTGGCCGCCACGAAGACCGCCCAGGGCGTGATGTCCGGGCTCGTCGAGGACTTCATCCTCGCCTGCTGATCAGCGGAACTCGCCGGACGCGACGGGACGCCCCGTCTCGAAATACGGCCAGCCGTCCGCGTCCCAGAGCACTTCCTGCAGGAAGAGCGGACGCGGGTTGTACCCGTGCGGCTGGTAGGGCGTGGCCGCACGGTCGTGGCAGTGGTAGATCATGTAGGTGCGCCCCGAGGGCGCGGTGAAAATTTCGCCGTTGTGTCCGGGACCGTAGAAACGGTCGCCCCGCCGCGAGCGGAGAATCGTCTCGGCGAATCCTTCCTTCATCAGGCGTCCGGCGCGGTCCGTGAAGTCGTCCGTCAGGTGCCGCGCGCGCCCCACCACGACGGCGTAGGTGCCGTGGTTGTACTCGCCCGAGCTCGCGAAGAGGTACCACCAGTCTCCGCGATGGTACAGGTACGTGCCCTCGAACACGTGGCGGCGGTGCGGACGCGACTTCGGATCGCGGTCGTTCAGCCCCGCCACGTGCACGTACGCCGCGCCAGGCGCGAGCGCACGGCCGTCCGCCGTCAGCTCCACGCGGTGGACCTTCCCCACGGAGCCGAAGAAGAGCCAGGTCTTCCCCGTCTCGGGGTCCACCACCGCGTCGGGGTCGATCGTGTCGCGGATCCCCGTGACGCGCCCGTCGGTCACGATCACGCCGTTCGTGAACGGTCCCTCCGGACGGTCGCACGTGTAGACCGCGATGGCCGTGTTCTCCGCGCCGTTCCAATAGGAGACGTAGAGGTTCCAGGCGTTGCCGATGCGCGCCACGTCGGGCGCCCAGATGCCGCGCCAGTCGCGCTTGATCCGCGCGCGCTCGCCGGGGGCGAGGAAATCGTCACGCACCTTCTGCCAGTGGACGAGATCCGTGCTCTTCAGCAACGCCCGCGCGGTGGAGGTGAGGTAGTAGCCGTCGTCCGCCCGCCAGCAGGTGGGGTCGGGCGCGTCGGCCCGCCAGACGGGGTTCGTAAACGCCACGCCGCCCTGCGCCACCGCAGGAAGGGCGGCGAACAGCAGGACGGCGGAGATGCGGAACTGCATCATGGTTCGTTACTTCGCCGGCGCCTCAAGCACGAAGTCCTGGTGCTTCTCCGGCGGCACGTAGCCGTGCGTGGAACCCTGCACCCAAAGAATCTTCTTCGGGCAGGTCATGTTGTTCCACATCTTCGCGAGACCGGTCGGCGGGCAGCAGTAGTCGCCGAGGCCCGCGCGCGTGATGAACGTGAAGCAGGTCTTCGGGATGCGGCGCGCGAAGTTCGCCGCGTCGTAGTAGCCCAGGGCGTCCGTCCAGCCGATGTACCAGCCGTCGCCGGCGAGCTTGAGCGCGGGGTCCTTGCGCAGCTTGCCGCTCGTGTACATGTCGCAGCACCAGGTGATGCCGCTCTCGGCGAGCGTCACGCCCTCGCCGCAGCCGGCCGCCCAGATTGTCTGCAGGCCGCCCTGGCTGCCGCCGGACGCGATGAGGTTCTTGCCGTCCCAGCCCTTGACCGTCTTCAGGTACTGGAGCGCGCGCTTGACGCGCAGGACCATGCCGTTGAAGTAGGCGGTCTCGGGATCGGCGTTCTGTGCGGGGTCGAAGGCGTAGGAGAAGCCGTTCGAGCGGGTCTCCCAGCGGAGCATCTTGCGGTCCGCCTCCGTGGCGCCGAACGCCTCGAGCTTCTGGCCGTGGGCGTTGATGTTGAGCACGATCTCGTTGTCGCGCGCCCAGCCCGGCGCCGGGTGCTGGCAGCGGTCGCCGCTGTAGCCGTGCGTCTCAAGGCGGCAGGGGAACTTCGCGCCGGCGTCGACGGCCTTCGGCACGGTGAGGTAGCCGGTGACGGGACGCAGCCCCGCGCACGGGACCTGCACCGCGTAGATGCGCGCCTTGGGGTTGCCGCAGGGCAGCTCGATGAGCTCCGGCTTGATCGGCACGCGGTCGAGACGCGCGTACTGCTTCGCCCAGAACGCGTCGAAGTCGCTGGGCTCGGGATGGGACACGAGCTTCTCGGGCTGCACGCCCGCGCCGCCGTCGAAGAACACGCGCTTGTCCATGCGCTCGAAGCGGTTCATCGCCGCCTTGCCCTCAGGCGTGTTGGGGTTGCCGTGGAACGACTTCTGGTAGCGCTTGCCGTCCTTGTCCACCACGAACGCGGTGAGGCGCACGAAGCCGGGCTTGTCGGTTTTCGTGCGGTAGATGAACGGCTTCGAGGCGGACTCCTTGCCCTCCTCGACGACGCCGTCATCGCCCGAACGCCTCCACTGGATGAAGTACGCGTCCTCGGCGAAGGGCTTCGCGCCCTGCAGCGTGAGCGTGAACGTCATCGTCTCGCCCGGCGCGTAGTCGATCGCGCGCGCCTTGTCCGTCTCGCCGTGCAGCACGGCTTCGTCAAGTTCGCCTGCGGCGAAGAGTGCGGTTCCGAACGCCGCACACGCGGCCGCCACCAGCAGTTTCAGTTTCATTTAGAAGGTGTTCCTTTCATTTGTGAAGCTATTAGTTTACCACATCGCGCCGCCGCGCGCCACCCCACGCCGCGAAATAATGGCCGACGGCGACCTTACCGGCGGGTGAAGTAGCGCTCGATCTCCTCCAGCGTCTTGCCTTTCGTCTCGGGCAGCAGGAAAACCGCCGTCAGGAAGTAAAGGAACGCGAAGAACGCGAGGCAGTAGAACACAACCGCATATCCGCACGCCTTCTGCCAGGGAAGGAACGCGTCCGCAATCGCGAAGGCGACCATCTGGTTGAGGAAGAGCGCGATGGCCATGCCGTTCGCGCGGATGCGACTGGGCATCAATTCCGACAGCGCGAGCCACACGACCACGCCCGGCCCGATGGAAAACGACGCCACGAAGAGCGAGATTCCGGCGACAGTGGCCCATCCGGCGAAGCGGCCGGCCGACAGGGAGCCCTTCTCAATGAACAGGAACGTCGTCGCGACGCTCACCAAGGCGACGACCATGCCGATCGTGCCGAGCTTGAGGAGCGTCTTGCGGCCGCTGCGGTCCACCAGCCACAGCGCGAGCGCCGTGATGGGGATCGGGACGAGCCAGACGATGAAGTTGGCGGCATTCGCGGTTGTCTGCGAGAGGCCCGCCCTCATGAACATCGGAATCGAGAA
>JAFRNO010000196.1 GCA_017430155.1 Kiritimatiellia bacterium
CGCCGCCGGCGAGGACGGCAGGTACCTTGAGGCGGACGCGGTCAAGGAACCGATCCCCTACAGCGTCGAGACCGTCAAGGACAAGAAGTTCGGCGACAAGGGCCTTTGGGAGGCCGTCATCAAGGAGACCGGCACGTACGAGCTTCCGGCGGGGACGAGCGAGGGCATCCTCCTGAAGGTGGTCGCGGAAAGCGGCAAGAAGGGCGACAAGGACTACGTGAAGGTCTATGAGACGTTCCCGGTCTACCGCATCCACCTGGGGCTTTCGTTCATGCTGCAGGCGAACACGATCCCCTGCTACCTCGAAATGGGCGAGAAGAGCAAGTACAAGCTCGACAAGCAGGACATCGCGGGAGACCCGGAGAAGGACCCGGACGACAAGTACGTCATCCGGCAGGAGGACTTCGAGGTCCCGCTGCGCGAAGGCGCGATGCTGCTG
The DNA here is from genome assembly GCA_017430155.1 of Kiritimatiellia bacterium. Classification (GTDB taxonomy): domain Bacteria; phylum Verrucomicrobiota; class Kiritimatiellia; order RFP12; family UBA1067; genus RUG572. The sequence continues at coordinate 440 of JAFRNO010000196.1, forward strand.
CTCCTCTACGACGAGGACAGGGCGGACTTCATCCGCATCCCGGCCGTGCCCAAGGCGACGCGCGTGACGGCCACGAAGGTCGCGAACGACCGCTACTGCCAGACGCGCGACGCCGAGGAGAACCACCAGGAGCTAGTCGACAGGCTCGGGATCAAGGCGATCTCGACGGGCAAGACGCGCGCGAACGGCTCGCACGTAGTCAAGATCGGGCCGACGAAGGGTGTTCTGGACCCGCCGCTCCGCCTTCTGGCGGACCTTGAGGTAGATGCCGTGTACAGCAACAGGGTGTCGAACTTCACCCGCACGTTCACGGCGAAGAAGCACGTGCTTCTCCACTCGCAGCCGATGCGCGTCTTCGAGAACTCGGACGACGAGCGTGAGTGCCTTGACCGCGACGCGCACATCCGCAAGCGGCTGGAGCGCATCAGGTTCAAGATCGAGGGCACGTGCATCAACCGCCTGTTCTCGCTGCGGAACATGATCGACCGCATGATCGACGGCTACGACAGCCGCTTCGGCTACGATGAACGCCAGGTCAAGAGTGTGATGGATACATACGTGGGATTCATCGAGGGAAGGTTCATGGGCGCGAACGGAGTGCCCTACAAGGTGACGTTCAGCGACGACCTGAAGGCGTGCTATGCGTTCATGCAGGGGCTTCGCGACAACACGGGCTTCCTCGGCCGGATGGCGCTGGGCGTCCTGACGGGCGGCGTGTCCGAGCACGTGTTCACCACGATGACCGTGCTCGAGAACATGCAGAACGAGATCATGACGTGCAAGGACGCCAAGGAATTCGGCTTCTTGGCCGCGTTCAAGATCGGCGCGGAGGAGATTGGCAAGCAGGTTCTCATGGAGATGGTCGCGCAGGGCGCGATTCAGGGCGCGGCGAAGTCGGCGAACATCGACTTGAACGCCACGATGCAGATGTGGGCGGGCAGATACCGCAAGGCGATGGACGGGGCCGACTCGTGGCTGCAGAGCAAGTCCAGCCTCTACAAGGCCGGCGACAAGGCTCTCCAGACCTGCAAGAACTTCCTCGGCGGCGGAACGAAGACTGCGGCCAAGGCGGTCGAGAACGTCGTCCGCTCCGAGGAGGAGGCGGCGAAGCGGGCGGAGGAGCTCCTGAAGAAGTCGCGCAAGGACATGTCGCCGGCCGAGCTCAAGGCCGTGAAGCAGTACGAGGAGGCGATGGAGAACGGCCTGAAGAAGGTCCGCAACCTCCAGAAGGCCCAGCAGGCGATGGAGGACGCGGCGAAGAACAACAAGCCCGCCCTCAAGGCCGCGAAGGATGAGTACCGCCGCCTCGCCGACGAGGTGTGGAGCGACAAGTGCGCGCTCAAGAAGCTCCAGGAGGTGAGGGGCGACTACGCCAAGCGCATGCGCGCGCAGTTCAACAACTACCGCGAGAACCTGCTCGACAGCGTGCAGCGCGAGGCGCTGGGCGACATCGCGAAGGAGCTCGGCGTCCCGCCCGACCAGCTCTACGTGATGAACGCCTCAAACGGAGTCAAGACGGACTACCTGACCGGCAAGAAGGTGCCGGGCGACCGCGACATCTCCTTCATGCAGAAGGTGCTGTCCGACCGCACGAAGGACCTGACGATCGACCAGTCCATCGGACAGAGGTCCGTCGCGCGCCGTCTCTGGAAGAAGATGCACGGCGGGCAGGAGCCGCCGAGCATCGACGAGGCGCTGAAGTTCATGAAGGGCAAGGACGTCACCTACGTCAACCCCAACGGGGACGCGGCCAGCTACGTGTTCGAGCACAACCTCGACGGCTACGAGGACCTGCCCGGGATGATCGGCATGACCAAGGACGGCAAGATCAACAAATATCTCCTCTCGAACGACCTCCACAATCCGACAATCAACGCGGCGTCCATCAAGCACAAGGGCGTGGAATGGTGGGGGCCGACGGCGAGCGACAAGCTCGCCCGCGCGGCGGAGTGGGAGGCGCTGGCGGCGAAGTACCAGGGCTCGGCGAAGGCGAAGCTGCTCGAGAAGGCCTTCGAGCTGCGGTGCCAGGCGGTGGGCGACGTGTGCGAGGGCATCCGGCAGATCACCAAGCAGACGGACAACATCATCGTTCCGCGCGGCGCAAACAGGGTTCTCGGCCATCCGATGCCGCCGCATCTGCAGGACCTGCACGCGCTCGCCAAGCGCGTGGGACAGGACGTCTCGCCGGCGGAATTCACGAAGGCGCTCCAGAAGTACAAGCTGGACCTGAACACCTGGGCGGACCAGGTGAGCAAATGCCTCAACGCCAAGAACGTGCCGGTGCCGGAAATCAACGTTCCCAACTTCTTCACGCCGAAGGCCATCAACGACGCGCTTGACCGCGAGAAGAAGAAAAGCGGTAGAAGGTAGGCCTCACGCCTGCACGGCGCCGTGTCCGGGGGGCATCTGCTCCCCGAGCAGGTTGGACTCGCCGGAGGATTCAAATCCCTGCACCCAGCCGCGTGTGAAGCCGAAGTCTTCGGCCGCCTCTGCCACGAGGTCGTATTCCTCCTCGGTGACGGGACGGTCGAAGGGCGGCGTCTCGCGCGCCTTGTAGACGGGCGTGTACTGGCTCATCACCGCCACGTGGAGGTCGGTGAATCCCTCGCCCGCAAGCCAAGCGAGGTTCTCGGCGGCCTCC
>JAFRNO010000031.1 GCA_017430155.1 Kiritimatiellia bacterium
GTCGGCGCTTCCTACGACGAGTACGACGCGAAGCCGTCCAAGGACTCCACGGTGAAGTCCGCCACGGCGCACCGCGTGCCGAAGGCGCTCCGCCAGATTCTCGCCGACGTCGCCGCCGCCCTCGCGAAGTAACGCACAGGCACACGTGCCCACATGGGCACAAGCAAAAGGAGACCGCCCACCCGGGCGGTCTTCCTTTTAGTGAATGGGGGAGAGGTAATAGTGAATAGGTTTCTTAGCGGCGGAGTTGGGAGAGGGCGTCCATGAGGGCGGCGTTGTAGGCCGTGCGCTGGGCGTTCTCCATGTCCGTCATCTCAATGGCGGGCTGGTTGACCATGCGCGGGGGCGGGTTGAACGACGGCGCGCGCCTGGCCGTGAAGCCGAACTGGTAGATGATCACGAGGTCGCCGTGGGGACCGGTGGCCTTGCCCGTGCCGACGGCGGCGTAGCCGGTCGTCTTGCCGGCGGCGTCTTTCCCCTCGAAGACGGGGAAGCGTCCTTTTCCGGGAAGGGCGGTTGCCGTGGCCGTGCCTTTGGGCAGCGCCTTCAGCGCCTCTTCGGGTTGGGTGGGGTCAAAGAGCAGCTCGCCCTCGGGATTGACGGCGGGAGCGGGCGCGCTTGTCGCGCCCGTACCCTTGCCCTCGATGCGGTCGATCCGCGCGCATGCGTCCTTGACCGCGTGGCAGACGGCGCGCGAGGTGATGGTGGCGCCGGTGATGGCGTCGATCTCTCCGCCGTCCTTCGTGACGGCGACGGTGGCGGCAGGTAGGTCCTTGAAGCGCGCGATGAACGCGGGTGTGGTGAGTTTGTCGCCGACGCCGCGCGTTTCGCGTCCGGCGAGGACCTGGTAGGAGATGACCGTGCGGTCGGGGTTCAGTCCCACCATCAAGTGGATCTTGCCGCCGTATCCTTTTTGCGTGAGGCCGGGGACGGCATAGGCAACGAGCTGCTTTTTTGCCTCGTCCGCATAGCCGAAGAACGCGTTGAGCGAGGCGTCGGCGGGGTCTTTGCGGGAAACGACGACCTTGGCCGAAGCGGGCATCACGGCGCGGGCGGCGGCGCGGACTCTCGCCGGGGTCAACGGCGGCAACTTCATGGCGTCGGGGACGCGTGCGGCGCCGCGTCTGTTGCCCGCCGCTCCCCATCCGCAGACGACGGCGCCTGCCACGACCACGGCCGCGAAGAGGGGTTTCCAGACGCGGCTTCCGCTTTTTCGCTGTATCGACATAGGGTTTCTATCGCTGGGCGGCGGGGCCCCCTGCCTTGCCCTCGACGCGGTCGATGCGCGCGCAGGCGTCCTTGATCGCCTCGCAGACGGCGCGCGAGGTGATGGTGGCGCCGGTGATGGCGTCGATTTCTCCTCCCTCTTTCTTGACCTTGAGCGAGGAGCCGACTTTGCCGCCGAACTGTTTCGTGAACTGCTCGTCGCCCAACTTCGCGCCGAGACCGGGGGTCTCCGTTGCGGCGAGCTTCTTGTAGGTGACGATCTTGCGGTCGGGGGTGAGGCCGACCATCAGGAGAATGTCGCCGCCGAAGCCCTTGCTCTTGCCGGGCACCGCATAGCCGAGAAGCTTCGTCTTGGCCGTGTCGGCATAGCCGAAGGACACCTTCAAGGTCGTGTTGGACGGATCGGTGCGGACGTCGATGGCCGCGACGCCGGACGGCAGCACGGCTTTGGCCGCTTGGACCTCCATGTCGGCCTTCAGCTGCTTGATAATGCCTTCCGTGCGGCTGTTCACGAGGGCGAGGACGGCCGCGCAGATCGCCGAGATGAGCGTCAGGGAGAGAGTGAGCTGCAGGATCTTTTTCACTTTTTGACCTTCCCGAAGGGCTTGGGCTGGGTGAAGCGGTTGATGAGCGGTGTGAGACCGTTCATGATGAGAATCGAGAACGAGACGCCCTCAGGGTAGGCACCCGTGGGCGCGGTGCGGATGAGCATCGTGAGGAGGCCGCAGCCGCAGCCGAAGATCAGCTTGCCCCTGGCGGTGATGGGCGAGGTCACGTAGTCCGTGGCCATGAAGCACGCGCCGATCACGCAGCCGCCGGAAAGGACGTGCACGAGCGGCGGCACGCCGCCCTTGATCATCGCGAAGATGAACACAGTGGCGAGGAACGAAACGGGTATGTGCCAGGTGATGACCTTGCGCGCCAGCAGGTAGACGGCGCCGATCAGCAGGGCGAGCGCGGAGACTTCGCCGATGCAGCCGTTCACGTTGCCGAGGAAAAGGTCCTTGAGGATCGCGGCCTGCGACCAGTCGAAGCCTTCGGCGCCCTTCTTGATGAGGGCGAGGGGCGTGGCGGTGGTGACGGCGTCAGCTCCGCGCCAGGCGGATTCCGTCCAGGTGGTCATCGGCCCCGTGAAGGAGATGAGCAGGAACGCGCGCGCCGCGAGGGCGGGGTTGAAGGGGTTGTAGCCGAGCCCGCCGAACACCTGCTTCGCGACGCTGATCGCGAACGCGCCGCCGAGCGCGGCCATCCACACGGGGAGGTCGGGCGGCAGGTTGAGGGCGAGCAGCAGGCCCGTGACGACGGCGGAGAGGTCGCCGATCGTGTTCTCGCGTTTCATCGCGAGGCGGCAGAGGGCTTCCGTGACGAGGCTGGCCGCGATGCACGTGCCCGTGAGGAGGAGCACGCGGAGGCCGAAGAAGTAGACGCCGCAGCCGAGCGCGGGCAGAAGGGCGATGATCACGTCCAGCATGATCCGGCTCGTGGACGCGTCTGCGTGCGCGTGGGGCGAGGAGGAGAGGATGTACCGTTCGGCGGTCTGTTTGGGAAGCATGGAGTCGGTCCTTTATTTTTTCGCGTTCGCGGTGGCGGCCTTGGCCTTGGCGGCGGCCGCGGCGGCGCGGATGGACGCCTTGGCGCGGCGGCAGTTCTGCGTGATGTCGCGGTAGGCGGGGCAGCCGAACGAGCAGGCGCCGCACTCGATGCAGTCCATCACGTCCATCTTCTGCGCGGCGGCGATGTCGTTCGACTCCACGGCGGAGCAGATGTACGCGGGGTTCAGCTGCATCGGGCACGCCCGCACGCAGCGTCCGCAGTTGATGCACGCGTTCGAGGTGTACTGGAACACCTTCGCCGACGTGAAGAAGAGAAGTCCGGATGTCGTCTTCGTGGTGGCGATTTCGAGGTGGGGCACGTTGAAGCCCATCATCGGCCCGCCGCTGATGACTTTGCGCACGCCGGGGCGTTCGCCTCCGCAGAAGGCGACGAGGTCCGCGTAGCGCGTGCCGATGGGCGCGCGGACGTTCTTCGGCTCGGCCACGCCGTCGCCGGAAACCGTCGTGACGCGCTCGATGAGGGGAATGCCTTTCTCCACGGCGTCCGCGATCGCGGCGACGGTGCCGACGTTCTCGACGACGCATCCGACGGCGATCGGCAGCGCGCCTTCGGGGACGATGCGCTTGACCGTGGCGTAGATCTGGTGTTTTTCGGAGCCCTGCGGGTAGAGGACGGGCAGGACAACGAGCTCGACGTTTCCTTCGATGTCGGCGAAGGCCTTCATGAGGGCGTCGATGGCCTCAGGCTTGTTCGCCTCCACGGCGATGCGCACGGCGGGTCCGCTCAGGATCTTGCGCATGATCTCCACGCCCACGCGGATGCGGTCGGCGCGCTCGAGCATCGTGCGGTAGTCGCTCGTGAGGTAGGGTTCGCACTCGGCGCCGTTCAGGATGAGGTACTCGCAGTGCTTGTCGGGCGGCGGGGAGAGCTTCACGACGGAGGGGAAGCCGGCGCCGCCCATGCCGCAGATGCCGGCGTCGTTCACGCGGGCGAGCAGGTCCTCGAGGGAGGCGGATTTCCAGTCGAGCGGCGGCATGAACGCCGGTGCGCCGGACTGGTCCTCGGCCACGTCGAGGATCACGGCGTCGACCCAGCCGCCGGTCGGTCCCATGCGCGGCTCGACGGCCGCCACGGTGCCGGCGACGGGGGCGTGGACGTTCGCGGAGATGAAGCCGTTGCGCTCGCCGATGAGCTGTCCTTTGGCGACGGCGTCGCCTTTCTTGACGAGGCACTTCGCGGGCGCGCCGAGGTGCTGGCTCATGGAGACGACGAGCTGCTTCGGCAGGGGCATCGCCTCGATCGGCTTGGACGCCGCGAGGTCCTTGTTGTACTGCGGGTGCACGCCGCCGTGGAACTTGAACGCTGACTGGACTGTCTTCATGGGTTAGTTCCCCGTTTCGAAGTGGGCGTCTTCGCGAATGCACTTGCGCGGACACTTGTCCACGAGCGCGGCGTCTGTCGGCGGGTTCGCGTAGTTGACCTTCGCGAGGAACCCGTTGAACGTGAAGTGGTTGGCCTCCTTGCCGCCCGAGCTCTTCTCGCAGAGGTGGCAGCCGATGCAGCCGACGCCGCAGACCTTCGTGACCTCGGGTCCGCGGACGGGGTTGTTGCAGAGGACGTGGA
>JAFRNO010000197.1 GCA_017430155.1 Kiritimatiellia bacterium
CGTATTACAGCCCCAAGGTGACGTGGTGGAAATACTCCGCGCCGATGAACCTCTACTTCGCACGTTGCTCGTGGATGCTGTCGCAGGGACGCTTCGCCGCCGACTGCCTGCTCTACGCGGGGGATGCGATCGACCTCTTCCTCGGCATGAAGTACCTGAACGACGGCCTCGGACCGGGTTACGACTACGACCTCTGTCCCACGGAGATCCTCCTGCGCGCTCGCGTCGAGAATGGCGAAATCGTGCTGCCGTCCGGCATGCGCTACAAGACGCTCTTCCTCTCCGACATCAACCCCGCCCGCGCGCGCATGGCGCCGGGGCGTCTGAAGCCGGTCACAAAACCGTTCCCGCCCGTCGTCCACCCGATTCCGCCCGAGGCCGCGCAGAAGATCGCGCAGCTTGAACGCGACGGCGCGACCATTTTGCGCACGCGCGCCGACATGAAGCGGTTCCTCGATGCGGACACGCTGCCGCCCGATTTCGAGGTCGAGGAGGAAAGCGAACGCACGGGGATCGACTGGATTCACCGGACCGGTTGCGCGGCCGACATCTACTTCGTCTCCAACCAGCGCGCGGAGACGGCGCGTTTCACGGCGGTCTTCCGTCAGAAGCCATGTTTTGTGGAGCTCTGGGACGCGGTGACGGGCGCACGCACGCCCGTGCCGTGCGAAGCGACGGCCGATGGGCGGCGCGTGCGCGTGGACCTTGACATTGCCGTCGGCGGTTCGGTGTTCGTGGTGTTCCAGAAAACGCGAAGCGCCGCCGAGACGGCGGCTCCCCATACGGGAGGGCGAGCGTCCTCGCGAGCCGCCGACAAGACGGCGCCTCCCCATACGCTCACCGGTCCGTGGTTGGTTTCGTTCGATCCGAAATGGGGTGGGCCAGCCCAGCCCGTCACATTCTCCGCGCTGACGGACTGGACCGCGCACGCGGATCCCGGCATCCGCTACTATTCTGGCACGGCCGTGTACCGCAAGATGTTTGACGCGCCGGCGGATTTCCCGACCGACGCCCCGGTCACGATCGACCTCGGCGCGCTGCGCGACGTCGCGCAGGTCACGCTCAACGGGCAGGACCTCGGCATCGCTTGGACGCCGCCCTTTGCCGTGACCGCGCCGCGGCTCAAGGCGAAAGGCAACGTGCTGGAGATCTCCGTCGTGAACCTCTGGGCCAACCGCCTCATCCGTGACGCGGCGCTTCCGCCCGCCGAACAGCTTACGAAGACGGACAAGAATCCCTTCAAGAAAGACCACGCGCTCTTCCCGTCAGGCCTCTACGGCCCCGTCACGCTTCGTCCTTCGCTCAGGTGATATAGAAGGGCAGGAAGGGGTGCGACACCTCGTGCACGACGTTCGCAGAGGAACTTTCGCGTTGACGGTGACGGCGTGTATTTGCTAGACTCTCTCCGTAGTGAGAACTCTATCTAGGAGGAACGTGGTGAAGGACTTAACGAATGCCGGGAAATGCCTGCGCGGGATCGCGTTGGCGGTTGGAACGTGTTTTGCCTGCGCGACGGCGGTCGCCGATTCGCTGTGGATCGGCGGGACGTCGGGGAACTGGAGCGACGCCAACAACTGGAGCGGCGCCACCGTGCCGAACAACGCGGACGCTGTGGTGCGCATCGAATCAACTTCCGACGTGACCATCTCCGTGGGGAACGGCATCTACACGGTGGGCGCGATCTACGCGTCGGGCGGCAACCACATAATTGACGGCGGGACAGGCTCCATCCGCTTTGCGAACACCTCCGGCACGGGCGTCGTGGACGTGGCGGAGAGCGTTAAGCTGACAGCGTATTGCCATCTGGACGCATCGGCCGCGCGCGGTGCAGCGCTTGCGAAGACCGGCCTCGGCACGTTCTTTACGACGAACCAGGTGGGTACCACGCGTGTGTTCAACGGCATCGACGTGCGTGAAGGCGTGTTCGAGTTCTCGCATGCCAAGCATCATACCGATCATGTCAATCCCGGCGGACTCCTGACGATACGGTCCGGGGCTACGGCGAAATTGCTTGTCCAGAATCTGTTCAGGAACGACACGGTCATCAACATCGAGAAAGGCGGCCTGTTTGATGCCCGTGGACAAGCCGATCTGATTGGCGCCATAGTCGGAGAGGGCGAGGTGAAGGGCGGGACAGTCCGTCTGGGCCTCAAGGGCGGTCCCCACACGTTCCGCGGCAACGCGACCGGGACGATTCAGCTCTATCGAATCACCAACACCGGCGATGTCGGATACGAGGCGGACGAATCGAAGCGGCTGTGGGTGCTGGGCACGCCCGACGGACTGTCCGGCGCCGACATCATATTCGATTCGGGTCTTGCCGGCGACCGGCTCCTCTCCTTCGCGCCGGACGCGGGCGGCACGTTCTGGGTCAAGCACATCGGCTTTCGAAACATCCAGCCGCTCGTGCTGGAAGACACGGAAGGCAATTCCGTGACGGTGCGGACCACGCCGGACACAACGGCCCTTGCGTCCGGCCGTATCACGGGAAAGGGCTCGTTCGTGCTCCTGAGCGGGGCCAACACGAACATCGCGCAGACGAACGACATGGTGACGGCCCTCGGCACGTACGGGTGGACGGCCGGCACGAATACGTTCGGCAACGGCGTGGCGGAGAAGGACGCCGTCATGACGTCGCTCGCCGCCGTGGACGTGCCGAAGGGCGCGACGCTCGTCCGCCGGAACGCGATGAACGAGACATGGGACACGACGGAGCTGGTCGGCATGGGGACGGTGGTGCAGGACGCGCCGTCCGACTGGTCGCTGCCGCTCTCGATGACGGGCGGCACGTTCCGCGTGACGGCGCGCGCGGGCGCGAACGAGGTGGCGTTCAGCGGCGGCAACTCCACGAACGTCACGCTCGACCTTTCCGCTGCCCCGGCGGCGCGCATCGCGTTCACGGGCGGCACGCACCATTTCCCGATCCTCTCCGGCGAGGCGACGCGCACCTATCGCCAGACGGGCGGCACGGTTTACGCGGGTCCCCTCTCGGGACATGTCAGCGCCGCCTCGCAAAGCGACATCTTCTACACGATGACGGGCGGCACGCTGTACAGTACGACGCTCAACAACTACGCGCGCGGCATCGGCCTCGACATGAGCGGCGACGCCGAGGCGTACCTCCGCTTCGGCGGCGGTAGCAAGATGTACCACCGCCTGGCCTCGGACGGCGAGAGCCACACGATCCGCCTGCGCGACAACGCCCTCTTGGACGTCGACTGGATGCATCTCGGCTCGGCGTCCTCCGCCGTGCAGACGCCGGCGCTTGATCTACAGGGTGGCACGTTTCAGGTGAGCGGAACACTCTCGCTGCTGGGTTATTCAGAGGCGAACTACGCGAACTACACCGGCAGCTTCATCCTCAACGGCGGGCTCGTCCGCTCCACGGCGCAGGAGTCCTGGTGCACCTGGGAGCTGAACGACAAGTTCACCGCCTACGTCGGCGCGAACGGCGCGCGCTTCGACGTGCCCCGCGAACATTGGGGAAGAAGCTTCTACTTCAAGGTCCCGCTCCTGACCGGCGTGTCCGAGGGCGTGGACGGCGGCGTGGAGAAGACGGGCACGGGATGGTTCGTCGTGTACAAGACCGGCACGTACACGGGACCGACCCGCTTTCTGGGCGGATAGATGCGGACAAGCGACGAGACGCAGGGGGCGGCGCCGTTCGGCACGGGGTCCGTCGTGCTGGAAAACGGCACGCTGCTCGTCACGCGCGCAAACGACCAGAGGATCGCGACCGCGCCCGGCGCGACGGTGACGTATCGCGGCGGTTCGCTTCTGGGAACATACGCGAACAACGTGGGACAGTTGCTGACACTCGGCCCGGCGGACGCGGAACCGGGATCGGTGCTCGTCCGCGGCGGGCATGGCGTGCTGGGCATCATGCCGCGCGGCGTCACGGACAAAGCGCTGGGCGTCGATGAAAAGTTCGTGGTGAACGGCGGCGTGCCGCTTGACGCGCAGACCGGCCTCGTGGCGGCGCCGGTGTTCGGTTACCTTAAGGAGTCTGCGTTCGGCTGGTGGGCCTTGACGTTCCTGACGTATGACGATGCAGTCGGCTTCAAGGAGCCGACGTGCGTGGAGGGCCTCGGCGGCGGCAACTCGTCCGTGGCGCGCATCTCCGGGGCGGGCGTGACGCTGACGGCGGATGCGCACGTGGGCGCCCTCGACCTGCGCTACGCCTCCGGCGCGGGCGGCGTGTCGATTGCCTCCGGCGCCACGCTGACGGTCGGCAACGGCGCCGGAACGATCGCGCCGATCCTGATGAACAACTACAACAAGTCCAACGCCAACGCCTACCAGTCCATCATCGGCGCGGGCTCGCTCGACTTCGGCGCGGCGGAAGGCCTCGTGGTCTGC
>JAFRNO010000198.1 GCA_017430155.1 Kiritimatiellia bacterium
GGAGGCGTCCGCTCACACCCGCACTGATCTGAAAGCTGCTTGGCGAATGCGGCCAATTCGTCATGGCTGGTTGTCTTGCGCTCAGGACGCACACCCTCTATCTTCAGAAATCGAGCTTTTGAGCGACTGGCAAACTGTTCGATCAACGTTGATTTGCCGATTCGCCGCCGTCCGCGACAAGTCACGAGCGATGATACTCGCTTGTTCCAAAGCGAGGACAACTGTTCAAGCAAATCTTCTCTTCCAAAAAACATCAAGAGTTCCTTATTCGGGTGAAATCTCGGATATTTTATACTATTTATTCCGTTATCGTCAATGGCAAAATGTCACAGAACTCCACATTCGCCGCTTTTGTGACATTTTCAAGTGCCCATAAAAATGTCACAGAACCCCACATTCGCCGCTTCTGTGACATTCTTTCTTTGCAAACGCTCATTCAGAGCGCAAGGTTTCCGCACCTGTGGCAGAGCATGACCTTCTGCGCACTTGCTCATGGCGCAGTCTGCAACAGCTTCAGATCGCATCCGACGATCCGGTGGTCGCTCAGGCGGCGCGGGCTCTCTCCATCACCGTCGAAGAGGCTCTTGATCTCGAAGCCCTTCACGACGACGTTGTCAAGCACCGCATAGCGCCCTTTGTTCGCGACGTCGTATCCCGCGGCGGCGAATGGGGCGAACATCGCAAAGTCGCGGATGTTGTAGTCGGCGGAGATTATCACGCGCGGCTTGTCCTTGAAATGCTCGATCAGCTGGCGCACCTGCTGCTGCGCGTAGTGGCGCGGACAGTCGGGGAGGTCCTTCCAGTCCAGATGGCTCTGCACGAAATGGACTTCATTCGTCCCCAGCATGAACATGCAGTCCAGGAAATACGTCTTCTGCGAACGGGACTTGTAGTCCACGATCTCGTGCCTCAGAACCGGGAAGCGGGTGAACAGGGCGTTGCACTGGTAGTTGTTCTTGGGGCCGAGGATCCTAACGGGGAACGAGGCGAACACCTCGTTCGTAGAAAGGCGGCCGGCCTTGTCGAACACCGGGTCGAATTCGCTGACGCCCAGGAAGTCCGGCTTCAGCCGTGCGATCTCCGCCCGGTATTCCGCGCTCTTCGCGGCGGACTCCTCCGGCGCAATCGCCGTTCGGCTGCTGCGCCCCATGGCGAAATGCCCGATGTTCCACTGCACGACGCGGATCGTCGCGTCGCCTCCGACCTCGGCCGCGCCGTGCGCCGCCAGACATGTGCCCAGACACGCCGCTACGGCGCAGGCAATCGATTTCATGTTCATTTTTCTATTCTTTCCATTCGAGATTTCCGTTACCTCATCTTGAATTCAAGAGTTTCGCCGGCGGCGTGGCGACCCGGAGCGGGGATGAAGACGAAGCGCTCCGTGACGACGGAATCGGGGACCTCTCTGCCGTCCGTGCCGAAAATCGCGTTCCCCGGCGGTGGCGCGTCGAGAAGGATCATGATCGGTCGAGCGCCTCTCACGTCGTCGAGTGGAGCGAAGGTGCAGTCGCGCGTGAACGTAACGCGGACGGCGTCGCCCTTGACAACCGTCTGGTAGGGCGTCTTGTCCTCCCGGAACACGATGCGCTGCGCAGGGTCGCCGTAGTACGCGAACACGTCGCAGTCGTAATCCAGCCCCCTGTCTTCCGACGCAGGGTGCTTCCGCGCCTTCGCCCAGAGCAGCCGCTCGTTTTCAAGATACCGGGCTTCTGCGAGCGAATAGCGCCCTTCCTCGAAAAGGCCCTTCACGCCCCAGCCCATGAAACCGTACCACGACGGCACCGTGTAGCCCGCGAACTGCTCGACGCCCGCAGCGTGCATCCACGCGGTCGCCATGCAGTCGCGACGGTCAACATGCCCGATCAGGCAGTTCCCCGCGCCAACGTACACCTTGAGCGAGGCCTTCTTCAGGTCGTGCCGTTTTCCGCCGCCCGGCTCCACGAACTGAAGCCCGGCGTTCGCCGTGTGGACGAGCGTCCCCTTGTTCTGGTTGTAGATGATCTGCCAGTTGCGCTCGCGGGCGTGTCCGCTCGTCGCGAAATAGTCTACGGGCATCGAATTGAAGGCGTCGGCGAGAGTCTTTGCGATGTTGCCCCCCGTCGCGACCTTCCTGTTCGCGCCGCCGGGCCGCTTCATCCAGAAGTTGTCCGCCGTGCGCTCGTCGGAGGCGAATCCCGAATCCCAGTTGTCGAGCGTGTGTTCGCCGCCCATGCTCGTGGCGACGGAGCGGATTTCCCGGCGCAGCGGCGCCTTGACGAGCTTCATGCCGTCCGCCGCACCATAGCCCGTCACGATTCCCCAGATCGCGTCGCCGTAGGGATCGTCGTCGATTCCGCGCATCAGCCGATAGGCCGCTTTCACGAACTCGCGTCCTGCCGATTCCGGCGGCACGACGAAACAGACGTATTTGGGCCTTGCCTTCTTCAGCTCAGCGAGAACCCTGTCCAACCCGTCCATCCCGTCGTACTGCACGAACTTCGCGTTGTGCTTGCGCCTGAGCGCGAAAGCCACCTTGCCCCAGTCGCCGTCGCCGGACTTGTCGAAGGCGACGACATAGCCGCCGGGGGCCGGCTTGCCCAATCCGCCTACCAGCGGAGCCGTGCAGGCCGCCGCACCGCCCAAAACGAAGTTTCGCCTCGTCGTGTCCATGTTTCACCTGATCCTGATCTCGTACAGCTCGCCGTCGCAGCGTTCGGGCAGGACGGCTTCAAAGCCATCGTCTTCGAGTTTCCTGCCCGTCATCTCCGCCACGCGCTCGCCCTTCGCGCCCTTCAGGACCGCGTACTTCGCGTTCGGGTCGAGTCCCCGCACGGCCACGCGGCGCGAACGGTCGGCCGCGTTGCGGCGGAACACGCCCACGAGTCCGCCGCTCTTCGTCTCGGTGTTGACGCGCGCGAAGCCGTCCCATGCACCTTCCTGCGGTTCGCCGAAGCCGGGCAGGTCCTGCCGGAACGACATGAATGCGTGCCTCTTCTCCAGCCCCTTCAGCCACGCCGACCATTCCCTGTACTCGGCGCGCTCGGCGGCGGTGAGCTCGCGCGGGTCGCCGAGCATGATCGGAAGCGCGCCGGCGAGCGACTTGAAGGAAAGCATGTGTCCGGGTCCGTTCATCCCGAGGTTGCCGATCACGAGCGATGTCGCGGGCAGGGCCGGGGTGCGTCCCCAGGCGAGGTCGCGCATCTGCACGCGGCCCTGTCCCGTCGCGCCGTGCGCGAGGTTGGAGAGCCAGTTGCCCTCGGCGTGCTTCGCGATGCCGTAGTCCATGAGGTACATCCGGCCCGCCGTCTCGAAGGTGCAGTCGATGAAGAGGTCGGGCGCGGCCTCGTGCAGCTCGTCGAAGAGCTTCATGCAGCTCTCGAATATCGCGGCGTAGGAATCGTCGTGTTCGGCGTGCCCGGGATGGTCCGTGGCGTAGCAGCCCGTCCGGGCGTCGTCGTACACGTAGGCGCTCGTGGCGATGGCCAGGTCGAGCTTCACGTACGCGAGGCCGTGGTCCTTGACGAGGGCGAGTATCTTGTCCCGGATGCATTCGCGCCATGGCGTGGCCATGCAGGCCGTGCGCTCGTTTCCGTGCATGTTGTGCAGGTTGGCCGGCTGCCCCGACTTGTCCTTGGCGAACCATTCGGGATGCTCCGCGAGCGGCCTGGACGACGGACCCGCGAACGCCAGCGACACCCAGAGCCCCGGCCTCATGCCCTTCGACTTGATGTAGTCGAACGTCGGCTTAAGCCCTCCGGGGAACTTCCTCTCGTCCACCGCCCAGTCGCCTTTGCCGTACTTTCCGTCGGAGACGTTGACCTGCCAGCCGTCGTCGATCACGAACTCCTCCACGCCGCACGCCGCCGCCGCATCCGCAAGCTCGCGGACCAGCTTCGCGTCGACGTTGGTCCTGAACGGCATCCACGTGTTGTACACGAACATCGGCTTCTTCGGGATGCGCTCCACGCGGACGCCCATGTACTTGCGCACGTAGTCGGCGACCGGTCCCTCGACCGCGCGCGTCGGGTCGTCGCAGTTCGAGTACGGCGCCGTGAACACGGGATCGGCCGTCCACTTCTCGCCAGGCTTTACGCGCCGCTTGAAGGGAAACGGGCTGTCCGTGTGCGCCGTGCCCGCCACCACGTAGTCGCCGTCCTGGAACGTGGTGGTCCGCTTCATCACGGAGACGCCCTCGTTCCCGATCGCCATGCCGTTCCGTCGCGCATAGTCGTGGATGACCACGAGCGGGTCGTTCCAGTTCCCGATGTACGGTCCCTCCTCGCGATAGCGGGCGAAGCGGCGGAGCGTGCGCGTGTTGGTGCAGCCGACGGCCCGCCCCAGGCGGAACGTCTCCACGTCGACGTCGGTCACGAAGAACTCCTTCTCGCCCCTGTTCTCGACGGAGAGCGTCTTCCTCACGAGCGCAAGTCCGGGATAGGTCGTGTACGCCAGCTCGAAGCCGACTCCGCCGTCGGACGAGACGCCCGTGACGCGAACCGTGCGCGAGCCGTCCCCTCCCTCGAACTTCTCGCTCGCGACGTCCTTCCACGCCGACCACCCCGCGTACATCTTTCCGTCAACGCGGAATGCGAATTCGGGCGAACCGCTTTTCATGAACTCCGTTCCGTCGGCTGTCTTGTACGACCCGCCCAACACGTGGCCGCCCCGCACGTCAAGGTTACGCGACAGCATGCCCGAGGCGACCTCCAGCGAATCAACAGTCATCGGTGCGGCCCAAACGCCCGTACAAACAGCAAGTGCCGCAGCCATCACGCTCTTTTTCATCTGTTCTCCCGTTCGACTTACAGTTGTACCTCGCCACCCTCCGTCACCGGCAGTTTCGAGTGCCTATCGTGCGCATCGTTGCCGTCCGTGTTGTCGAGCGCGTCACAGATGCCCGGCGAGTAGTTGCGGTAGTCGACGCATTCGAGGTACGCGCCCGCGCAATCCATGTCCTTCGCGATCCGCAGAAGCTCGCGCGCCACGTCGGGGGCCTTCTGGCCCGTTGCCTTCGCATAGCCGGGGATGCCGTTCGGCATCGCGTAGGTGCTGCAGTGGAAGTAGAGACGCGCCTTGCCGCAGTGCGCCTTCGCGTAGGAGAGGATCTCGCGCGTCGACTCATACGCCCGCTTCGGGTCGTAGTCGACGTCCATCAGCACGACGGCGTCCAGCGTGCCGTCCGCCGCAAGCGCCTTCCAGTCGACCGCCATCATGCGCCACAGATAGTCGTCCTTCAGGTTGAGGTGCTTGAAGCCGAGATGGAACTCCACGCCCGCCGCGTGGCACTTCGCCGCGAACGCGCGCAGGTAGGACATCACGTCCTCCCCCACGAGCGCGAGCCAGCGCGGGTCACGCGCGTCCGACGGCGGCTCGCAGCCGTACTTCGCGCGCCAGCGGTCGATCACGGGCTTCACGTACTCCATGTGCGGCCCCCACCCGCCGTTGCGGTGGAGGTCGAGGAACACGACCTGCGGCTTGAGGGCGAGGCGCTCGTCCACGAGGCGCAGCTTGTGCGCGCGCACCTCGGGCCACGCGAGCGACGCTGTGGCAAGGCGCGGACCGCCCCCGCGCGTCCGGCACATGTACTGCGGATGCGCCACGTTCCAGTTGGACTCCGTGTACGCCA
>JAFRNO010000199.1 GCA_017430155.1 Kiritimatiellia bacterium
CACGCGGGCGATTTCGCGCGCGGCCACCCCGGCGCGCGCGGCCGCGACGACGCGATGGCCGACGCGCGCGCGGCGTTCGACTGGGATCGCCAGTTCTCGCTCTGCCTCGACCCCGCGCGCGCGAAGGCGCGCTGGCTCAAGACGCGCGCCTTCACGGACGAGGCGCACACGGACGACCACTGCTCAATGTGCGGCAAGGAGTTCTGCGCCGTGCGCACCTCCCGCCGCATCCGCGAATTGGCGGAGAAGGCGAAGTGATGGACTACGTTTTCAAGAGGGCTGAGTTCAAGCGGCCGCCGGCGCAGCTGGAGCACGTCGACCTGAAACTTTCCTTCTACGAGGACCGCGTGGAGGCGGCGGGGACTCTCCACTGCCGCGCGCGCGAGCCGATGCGCGAGCTCGCACTTGACTGCGACGGGAAGAAGGTGGTTTACCCGCTTGACCGCGCGTACGCCCCCGGTGAGTCGTTCACGGTGGCGGTGGAACACGTGTCGCATCCCGACGACCGGCGGCTGGAGGGCATCTACCGCGACGTGACGCCGCCGGGGCGTCCGCAGCAGTACATGAGCCAGTGCCAGCAGTACGGCTTCCAGCGCATCCTGCCGATTATCGACGACTGCACGGCGAAATGCACGTTCCGTACCGTGCTGGAGGGCGACGCACGCTACACGCACCTGATCTCCAACGGCGACGTCGTGGAAAAGACGGAAATCGACGGCGGCCGCCAGCGAGTCGTCTACGAGATGCGCCGTCCGATGGCGCCCTACCTGTTCCTCGCATGCGCGGGCACGTGGGAGGTGCTTGCGGACGAGGTGGAATACCCCGACACGCACCGGAAGGTGAAGCTCGAGTACCTCGTGCCGCCGGGCCATCTCGACGGCGCGCGCGAGCCGATGCGCATCCTGAAGGAGTCCGTGCTGTTCCAGCACGAGGTGACCGGCTACGAGTATCCGTTCGAGGTGTACCGCACAATCTGCATGGAGAAGTCGCTCTACGGCGGCATGGAGAACACGGGCAACACGACGATCATCACCGAGGCGGCGCTCATCGACGACACGATCCCCGACCGGCGTCTCGTCTACGCCTACGGCGTGATTCCCCACGAGTACGAGCACAACCACTGCGGCAGCGGCGTGACGATGGAGACCGTGTTCGACATGTGGCTTAACGAGGCGTACACGGTGAACGTGGAGCGCGCCTACCTCGCGCGCGTGTTCGGCGCGGACTACATGCGGCGCGGCGAGATCGCGTCCTTGCGCGGCACGGGCGGCGCGTTCGCCGAGGAGGAGGCCGGCATGGCGGGGGCGGTCGTGCGCGAGGGCGTGAACGATCCGGACGAGGTGGTGGACGCCATCACCTACGACAAGGCGCCCGAGGTGCTCAACACGCTCCGCGCGCTCATCGGCGCGGACGTCTACGACGCCGCGTGGCGCGAGTACTTCCGCCGATTCGCGGGCGGCAACGCGAACACGGACGACTTCCTCGCCGTGTTCTCGGAGGTGAGCGGACGCGACGTACGCGCGCTCATCGGACCCTATCTCTTTTCCGTCGGATTCCCCACGGTGCACGCCGCGTGGGACTGGAAGGACGGGCGCATGATCGTGCGTCTCTCGCAGGACCGCGCTTTTACGGTGCCCGTCACGTGGACGGCCGTGAAGGACGGCAAGGACCTCTGCGGCGGCGTATTCACGCTGGAGGCGGCGGACGCGTCGATGGCGCGCACGGAGTTCTCCGCGCCGTTCCCCGTGAAACCCGACTTCATCAGCTGGAATCGCGGCGGCGCGTTCTACGGCATGCTCGTGCCTTCCGCCACCGAGGAGCAGCTCGCGTCCCAGGTGCGCACGGACCCCGACGGCGGCAACCGCGTGGAGGCGCTGGGCCTCCTGCGCGACAAAAACTGCGTGGAGACCTGGCTTGCCCTTTACAAGGAGATCTTCGCGGATCAATCTCTCGACCTCGGGCTCAAGAGCGCGTTACTTGCAATCCCAGCTGATTCAATAGATCGCTACCGGCGGGCGCGCGTGCGCGAGAACGTGCAGGAGATGCGCACCCTGCGCCGCGCCGCCGCGCAGGCGATCGGCGTGGGGAAAATTTGCGGCGCGCTCGGCGAGCGCGCCCTACCACTGGGGGAAGCGGCGTCTCGCCGCTTCACTGGGACAACGGGCATCTCGCCCGTTGGAAAAGGCTCCCCTGGGGCAATGGGCGTCTCGCCCGTTGCCGCCATCAAGCGCCGTGCCTACGAATCATGCCTCCTCGACCTCCTCGCGGCGGCCAACGTACCTGAATCGTGGGCAGCCATCCGCGCCTACCTCGCGCGCGCCACCAACATCACCGCTCGCCTCAACGCCCTCCGTGCGCTCGTGGCGAGCGATGATCCCGAGCGGAAAGAAACTCTGGAGAAGGCAGGCGCGGAGCTGCGGAAATCTCTCAACGGCTACATTTCCTACCTTGGGCTCGTGGCGGGCGACCCGCATGCTGATGTGTTCGATGCCGTTGCGCGCGAGGAGAAGCGCGAAGGGTGGTCGATCACGCATCCCGGCCTCAGCCGCGCGCTCTACTGCGGACTCGCCGCGAACGGCGACCAGCTCTGGACGCCGCGCGGACTCGCCTGGCTGGAGGCGACGCTCGTCACGTACGCGGAGGTGAGCGAGTACAACGCGATCCGCCTGCTCGCGCCGGTGGCCGTGTGGCGTCGTTTCGAGCCGGGATTGCGTGCCGAGGTGAAGGGCCGGTTGGAGCGCGTGGCGGCGAAGCTGCCGCGCGACCGCTACGCCTTCATTGGCGGCAAACTGGCCGGCCTGCTGGCTTGATCAAAAGTTGCCCGCCAGCGGGAGCGGCCGCGCTTGTCACGGCCGTATGGAGAGCCGCCATCTTGGCGGCGCTCGCCCCGCGACCGCCGCATCAAATAGTAGGATCTTCTATGCGAAGCCCCGGGAAAAGGCGGAAGTCCGAATCGGCAGAGACCATGACAAGACCATGTTCAATGGCCAATGCCGCGAGGTGGGCATCCGCCACGAGCTTATGGTTCATTTCGGGCAGGTTCAAGAAAGTGTCGAGATAATGCCGATGCCGAACGGTCGCCACGGGCATCCAAACACACGGCATCGCCAGCCAAGAACGAACCTGCGCCCACGCTTCGGCAACGGAGATTGCAGGTTGCATGATTCGCGGATTGGAAGACAACCGCACAAACGCCATGATGCTTTCCCACGGGATTCCCAATGGCGTGTCTGTGTCGTTTAGGCGGGCATCGAGCCATTTCTTCGTGCGGGCATGTTGCGGAAAGGCGTCAAACGACGCATACATTAGGATATTGGCGTCGAGCAATCTCATCGATAGTCCTCGCCCTCGGCCAAGGCCAGCATGTCATGCGTGCTTGTAATCGTCCCCAACGTAGTTTTCCGTCCGCGAAAGACTTTGGTCGCGAAATGCCTGACGGTGGGCTTCCGCGCCAAGGCGTCGCGTGTGGCGAACGCCATACGCAGAAGCCCGTTGACAAGCTCCTTGAAACTCACGCTTAAGTCCGCCGCCTGACACTCCTCAAGCCGAGCGGCAACGTCTGGCTCTAATGTAAGGGTTGTTCTCATGGCGCGTATTCTATCATGTTTGATGCTTTGATGTCAATCGCCTGGAGAGCGTCACCTACATCTTCACCTTGAAGAACTGATGGGCGGCGTTCGTGGGGCACGCCCACACCGCATTCACCGGGTTCGTCTTGCCGAGGACGTTATACACCCGCACCTCGCCGTTGGTGTTGAGGTTGGGCTTCCACGAAACATGCGGTATGTCCGTAGTGAGTGAGAATACAGCGCGGAGATCATCATC
>JAFRNO010000200.1 GCA_017430155.1 Kiritimatiellia bacterium
GCGAGAGCGCGCCCACTTCCTTCGGGCTGCAGACGAGCCCGTGCGCGCCGTTGGCCGTCGCGAACCGCGCCATCGCGAGCACCTGGTCGGCCGGGGTGCGTCCGACGATGCCCACGTCCGCGAGGTCGGTCTGGTCAAGCGAGGTGAGCACGGTCACGGCGAGGATCTTCGGGCCGGCCGCGCCGAACGTGGCCGCGGCGTCCGCCGCCGCCTTGATCATCGCCTTCCCGCCCACGGAGTGGATCGTCATCAGATCCACGCCGAGCTTGCCGCCGCTCAGCACGGCGCGCTCGACCGTGCGCGGGATGTCGTGGAACTTGAGGTCTAGGAACACCTTCTTGCCGAGGTCCTTCACGGCCTTCACCACGTCGGGACCCTCGGCCGTGAACAGTTCAAGGCCGATTTTGTAGAATCCGACCGAATCGCCGAGAAGCTTCACCTTCGCCTCGGCCTCCGCGCGCGTCTGAACGTCGAGCGCCACAATCAACTCTGCCATCTTTTTCACTCCATTTCGTTGCCGGTGTCGAAACTGTCAAGGTCGACGACGCCCTCGAAGACCTTCTTGACGGGACCCGTGAGGGTGAACCCCGTCGACTTGGCGTGCCGCCAGTCGCCGTCCACGGTGAGCGTGTAGCCCTGGGACGTGCGGACGTGGACGGGCAGGGACATCTTCTTCGTCTCGACCGCCACGACGGCCGTCGCGACCGCGCCCGTGCCGCATGCGCCGCTTTCCGCCTCCACGCCGCGCTCGTAGGTGCGGATGAGCGCCTTGTGCGCGGGGATGAACTGGACGAAGTCGACGTTCGTGCCGTTGGGCGCGAAGGCGTCCGAGAGGCGCAGCGCGCGGCCGAGGCCCTCCACGTCGACCGAGGCGACGCTCTCGCAGGGCACGATGAAGTGGGGCACGCCCGCCTCCACGTAGTCGCCGGAGACGAACGTGTCGCCGACCTTCACCTGCAGGCCGTAGCGGCGGTTCTTCGGCTCGGGCATCCACACCTTCACGGCGCCGCTGGCGGACACCTCGGCGTCCACGAGACCCGCGCGCGTCTCGAACGTCATCGCAGGGGACGTCACGACGCCGATCTCGCGCGCGAACGCCGCCACGCAGCGCGCGCCGTTCCCGCAGAGGTCGGCCTCCGTGCCGTCCGGATTGAAGAACACCATGCGGAAGTCGGCCACCGAGGACTTCTGGAGGAGGATCACGCCTTCGCAGGCGATGCCCGTGCGGGGCGTGGCGAGCAGCGCGAGCAGGATATGGTCGTGCACGGGGAAGGTCTCCGCGCGGTCGTCGATCAGCACGAAGTCGTTGCCGGCGCCGTGCATCTTCGTGAAGGCGATCTTTCTCATCAGTAGTCACCTCCAAGCGCGCGAAGCCAGGGGGGGAGGTTGCGGGGACGGACCTGCGCGTCGGGCGCCTCCGCACCGTCCGTGAGGCGCACGAGGTCGGAAAGGATGTTGAACGACTCCTTCAGGACGAAGTCGTCCTTCTTCTCGTCCTTCTTCTTGTCCGACGCGTCGTCGTCCTCGTCGCCGTCCAGTTCGTCCAGCTCGTCCGCGGCCGCGTAGACGTCGCGGTCCTCGCGCATCATCTTGCGGCGGGCCGTGCGCTCGAGCGACACGGTGCGGCGTTCGGACGCCTTGCGGCAGAGCTTCACCACCTCCAGCCGGCGCGCGTACTCGGCGGAGTCCTTCAGGCGCGTCTCGGAGAGCGCCTTCAGCTGCGGCACGTAGTTGGGCATGTTCCAGATCTGGTCGTACTGCAGCGGCTCGATCATCGTCCAGGGCAGGGCGTTGGGCAGGTTGTTCTCGCCGATGTCCGTGCGCTCGTCAAGGGAGGAAGGCAGGCAGATGTCGCTCTCCACGCCCTTCTCCTGCGTGGAGGAGCCGTTGATGCGGTAGAAGCGTGCGGTCGTGACCTTGACGGAGCCGTTGGGCGTCTCGGGGTCGCCGCCGAGCTCCATGACCGTCTGGACCGTACCCTTGCCGTGCGAGCGGTGGTCGCCGATGACGATCGCGCGCCCCGTGTCCTGCAGCGCGCCCGCGACGATCTCGGAGGCGGAGGCGGAGAAGCGGTCGATCAGCACGATGAGCGGGCGGCGCCACGCGAACGTCGGGACGTCGGGGAACGTGTAGAGCGGGTAGACGTTGGTCTTCTCGCGGATCTGCACGACGGGGCAGGGGCCGGGGTTCGGCCGCACGAAGAGCGCGGTGAGCAGCACGGCCTCCTTGAGCGAGCCGCCGCCGTTCCCGCGCAGGTCGAGAACGAGCCCCTCCGCGCCCTGCGTGTTGAACTTCGACACCCACTTGGCCACGTCAAGCGAGCAAGAACGGTACTGCGGGTCGCTCGGCTTCTTGTCCATCGTGCCGTAGAAGCCCGGGAGCTTCACGTAGCCGAGCTTGCGCGCCACGCCGTTGAGCGTGACGGTCTCCACGCGGCCCGTGGCGGCCTGGTCCTCGAGCTTGATCTCGTCGCGGATGAGCGCCACGCGCCGGCGCGACCCGCCGTTCTTGTCCGTCACCTCCAGCACCACGCGCGTGTCCTTCGGCCCGCGGATCTTCTTGATGGTCTTGCGCATCGGCTTCCAGGTGATGTCCTCCACGGGCTCGCTGCCCTGCCCGACGCCGACGATCTTGTGCCCGACCTTGATGCTGCCCTCGCGGGCGAGGGGACCGCCCTTCATGATCTCCTTGATCTCGAGCGCCCCGTCGTCCATCGACTGCGAGAGCACGGCGCCCACGCCGAAGAGGGAGAGGTTCATCTCCATGTCGAAGTCCTCCTTGCGCATCGGCGACATGTACGCCGAATGCGGGTCGTAGGCCGTCGTGACGGCCACGAGGTAGCGCTGCAGCACGCTCTCCTCGTCCGACTCCGTGAGGATCATCTGCAGGTAGTGGCGGTACTTCTCGAGCAGCACCTGCTTTGGCGGCTTCTCGGGTTCGGCCGCCTCGGCGACGTCGTTGGTGGAGGCCTCTTCGGCCTTCTTTTTCTTCTTGCTCTTCTTGCCCTTCGCCTCGTCCTCGGCGTCAAGCTCGCGGCCGAGCATGATGGCGAGCATCTCGTTCTTGATGCGCTTGCGCCAGATGTCCTCGGCCTCGGCGGTCGTCCGCGGCCAGGGCGCCTCGTCGCGCTTGAAGAGGTAGTCCTCCTGCGCGGAGAAGTCAAACTCCTGCGTCTCGAGGAGGTTCGTCACGAACGCGACGCGCTCGCCGAGGCGCTTCACGAAGACGCGGTGCACCTCGTAGCCGAACGACACGTCCCCTTCGCGCAGCGCGTCGTCGATGCCCGTCTTCATCGGCTCCCACGCGTCGAGGTCCGACTGCAGGAACACGCTGTGGCTGTAGTCGCACTGCGTGACGAGGTTCGACCACGCCTTGCGCGACATCTCGTCGTCGAACGAATGCGCTAGGAGGTGCTTCCGGTTGAGGATGCCGACGACCTTGCGCGCGACGCGTCCGTAGTGCGGCAGCGGGTGCACGTCGACCGACTCGAGCGTCGGCGCCGTCTCCGCGCATGCGGTTCCGCAGAGCGCCGCCGCGGCCAACAGGAAATTCATGCTCGTTGTCTTCATGTGTTTCTTTCTCCCTCAATTCACAAATCGCGCGTCTCCATCAGCTGGACGAGGCGCGTGCATTCGCCCGGCGCATGCACGGCGGGCCGTTCGCCCAGCCACTTCATGAACGCCTCCGCGTTCGCCACAAGCACCTTGCCCGCCTGGGCGAGGCCGTCGCCGAACGTGCCGGACACGAAACAGACCACGGGGGACACCTCGCCCGTCCAGCCCGCGCGCGCGAGGGCCGCCTTGACGGCCTTCGCCTCCGCCGTCGCCTGCGCGATCGGCGGGTGGTTCGGCACGTGCCCGCCCACCAGCAGTTCGCCGGACTCCAGTCGCACCGGATCCCGCCAGTTCTTCGTCTCCACGGCGAAGACGCCTGCCGGCCCCACAAGCACGTGGTCGACGTGGTGGACCCCCGCCTCGAAGTCGTGGAAGACGTGCCAGTCGTCCGGCAGCCGCGCGAGAAGCCCCGCCATCGCCTCCTCCCCGCGCGCGCCCTTGAAGAACGACTCCACGCGCAGCAGGCCGCGCCGCCACCAGAACGCCACCGCGATCGCCGACGCCGCGAACAGCGCGCCGAATATCTCGGGGCGCCGCCCGAGCGCCGTCGCCGCGGCGAACGCGCCGAGGCACACGAGGCAGATCCCGAGCGGCCACAGGGAACGCACCGTGCCCCTCACCTTCGCCCATTCTCCGGGCATGCCGTGTTGAACCGCCATGTCACGCGCCTGCCTTTCCAAGCGCCTCCGCGACGCCGCGCGCCACGTCCTGCGCCGTGAACGAACATTCCCTCTCCAGCTCCTCGACCGACCCGTGCCCCACGAACGCGTCGGCCCAGCCGAAACGCGCGTCCGCGCCGATCGCCTCGCCGAACCCGCCCGCCACGGCGCCGTTCTCGAGGGACGCGACGAACGCGCCGGCCGCGCGCTGGCGCGCCAGCAGCTCCGCGTCGAACGGCTTCACGAAGCGCGCGTCGACGACGCCCGCCGCAA
>JAFRNO010000201.1 GCA_017430155.1 Kiritimatiellia bacterium
CGGCGCGTTCCCCACGAGCAAGGCCGATGGCTACCTCATCTGCGAGATGATCGCGCATGAACTGGCCCAAGAGAAGACTCCCTATCTCCAAGTCTCCAAGACTCCCAGCGGCGAAAACAATTTGTCCGCCGCCCTTTCCAAGGCCCTCGCCAACGCCGACGGCGCATGGACGCTCTGCGGGATGACCGGTGACGGCTGGGCTTTCGCCACGCGCGACCCGCACGGCATTCGGCCCGGCTACTGCTACATCGACGACGACGTGGCCGTCGTTGCGAGCGAACGCCCCGCCATCCAGGCGGCCTTCGACGTTCCGCCCGAGGCCGTCACGGAGTTGCCGCCCGGCCACGCGCTCATCATCGCCCCATCTGGCGAAGTGTCTTTTCATCAATTGGACATTTCCACGATTTCACAATCTTCACCCCGTCCCTGCTCCTTCGAGCGCATCTACTTCTCGCGCGCGAACGACGCCGACATCCACCGCGAGCGCAAGGCCCTCGGCGCAGCGCTCGTGCCGCAGATCCTCAAATCGGCTGAAGCCGATCTCTCCGATATCTTCTTCAGCTACATCCCCAACTCCGCCCGCATCGCCTTCCACGGCCTCCTGGAAGAAATCTTCAAGGAGATACCTCTTTCGCAGAGCCACCATTTTCCCCGATTCGGGGAGATTGCGGTCAAGGACGCGAAGTTCCGCACCTTCATCGCGGACGCCGCCGCGCGGCGCGAGTTCTACAAGCACGTCTATGACGTCACCTACGGGCTGGTGCGCCCCGGTCAGGACACGCTCGTCGTCCTGGACGACTCGATCGTGCGCGGCAACACGATGAAGAACGCCATCCTGCCGATGCTCGACCGACTCGGCCCGAAACGGATCGTCATCGCCTCGTCCGCGCCGCCGATCCGCTATCCCGACTGCTATGGCATCGACATGTCCACCCTCGACGAACTCGTCGCCTTCCGCGCGCTCGTGAACTTGCTCGGCAAAGATGCGGAGACTGAACTAAGAATGACAGCGGGGGGGACGCGCTCCCTCGCAGCCCTCTACGCCCGCTTCACGGAAGAAGAGCACTGCGCCGAAATCGCGCGGCTTCTCACGCCGCCCGGCATGAAGGCCGAGGTCGCCGTGGTCTACCAGACGGTGGAAAATCTGCACAAGTGCCTAGGAGCGACGAATCAAGGCGCGACCTTCGGCGACTGGTACTTCACCGGCGACTATCCGACGCCCGGCGGCTACAAGGTTCTCCATACGGCGCTCGAAAACTACCTGGAGCACAAACACGGTCGGTCTTATTGACCGTGTTTGCGTGGTCCGTCACTTGCGCGGCGCGACGTCGAAGTGGAAGCAATCGGCGTTGATGTGCCCGAAGTGGCCCGTGCGGTCGTCCACGATCACGATCCGCGCCGTCTTGCCCTTGAACTCGGACACGTCCCAGTGCGTCCATTCGAGACGCTCGTTGTTCTTGCCGGTGACCGTGCGCACCGTCTGGCCGTCGACCACGAGGTTCACGCACGTCTGGCCCTTGTAGTTTCCGCCGCCCACGAGGAAGTTGATGAACGGCATCTCGACCACGAACGCGGGCGAGGTGAGCGTGCCCTTGGTTTCGTCCTTTTTGTAGTAGGTGTTGACGAGGTAGTTCCCGCTGTAGCCGCTGACCGGGTTCTGTTCGGGAAGGATGCCGCGCGCGGGACCGGGACCGAACGCCTCGCCCGTCTTCTGCCAGGCGCCGTACGTGCCGTCCTCGAAATCCGCGAAAAGCTTGGCCGTCTCCGGCAGATCCACGCGGCGCGGCGGCTCGTCCACGCGCACGGGACGCCGCACGGCGGCCGGGTCGGCGCCGTGGTTCGCCTTGCCGCCGGGACGCATGTACCAGCAGGCGAGCGGCGCGAAGTCGAGCTTGAGGTCCTCCTGCCAGTGCCACATCTCCATGTGGAAGCGGATCGACTTCGTGAACGGAATCGCGTCGAGCGCGCGGTTGCGCACGTTCACCACGTTGCGGCGCGGGTTGTCCGCGTTCACGGGACGCCCATGACCGATGCCGATGGGCTGCGCGAGGAACGGATGGTCGAACGGCTGCGGACGGCTCCAGGCGTATCCGTAGTGATCCTCCGTGCCCGTGCCGATGAACGAGGGCGCGGCTTCGCCGTCCACGAACACCTTCTCGTCGCCCTCGCCCCACCACTTCGTGGACGGCTGCCAGAGCGCAAACGTCGTGCCGACGAAGAGCCCCTCGCCCTCCAGTTCGGCGTAGTCAAAATCGTACTGCAGTTTCTCCGCGCCCTTGCGCGACGGCGCGTCGGCGTATTCGTGCCAGCACGCGCCGAAGTGCAGGCTGCGCGCCGAATCCCAGCGGTACGGGCCGATCTCAAGCTCGGTCAGCGTCACGGAAACGGGCCCTGAACCGAGGTTGCGGACCGTGACCGTGCAGGTCTTCTCGAACGGCATCGTCCAGCGGCTCTCCATCCGCCCCGCGCCGGTGCAGGACGTGAACCAGCTGGAATACGCCTCGTAGGTGTAGCCGCAGCCGAAGAACTCGCCGACCGGCGCCCAGACCGTCCGCTCGCCGTCGAACGAAATCTCCAGCACCGTGCTGCGCAGCGCCTGCGGCTTCTTGCCGTTGGCGACGGCCATCGCCAGACGGCGGATCGCGCCGCCCTTCTCGCGCGTGACGGTGCGCGACACGGATTCGCCCGGCGGAATCGTACCGTCGAACGAGAGCGTCTCGTCCACCACCTTGTCCGCACCGTTCTGCCGGCGCGCAAGCACGCGGTTGGCGGCGTCGATCGCCGTCTTTTCGCGTTGGAGCACGTCCAGCGTGAACGACTCCACCTCCGTGCCGGGCGCGTAGGTGCGCGTCTCCACGTTGTAGTAGAACGATTCCTTGCGCTTCTTTCCGTCCTTGTCGGGACGCGGATTGTCCAGCGTCTCGCTTTCGTACGTGACCTTGCAGCTCTTCGCATAGGGAATCGGCAGGTAGAGGTTGTGTCCGCGGTTGAGGTAGGGGGATTCGGTCGAAACGGAGTCGGACAGCGGCGCGGCGCAGAGCGCACCGCCGCTCAGCAGCTTGAGGACCTCGCCCTCGACGGACAGCTTTCCGTCGATGTAGAAGCGGAGCGTGCCTTTCCCCTCCGTCCGCGCCACGGTCACCCAGAAGCGCGTGATCGCCCCCGGCCCTGGGACGTCGAGCAACACGTGTTCGCGGCGTCCCCCGTTGTTTTCCTCGCGCACGAACTGCGACGCGTCCGCGTTCGCGAACCACCCCGGCTTGCCGGGCAGCGTCGACCCCCGATCGTGGCTCGACCACAGGCGCGCCGTGTAGCGTGGTGACGGCAGATAGGTGTTGGCGTCGGGATCCGTCATCTCCGCGAGAAGCGACGCGAGGGTCACTTTTTCGGCGGCCCCAGCGCCCAACACCACGCCAGCGGCACAGAGCGCGCCGACGAATCCGACGAGGTTCATCCGTGACAATCTCATTGTAGATCCTCCTTGTTTAGTGCAGACGCAGTTCGCAGATGCCAGCCGAGAACTTGGGCTGGAGCTTCACCTGCAGGCGGATGCTCACGGCCGGAACGGGTTTCGCGAACGTGACGCGCGACCAGTCGCCCTTCACGATCGGGCAGTCGGTCGCCACGTCCTCCCAGCCCGTCATCTCGCCGAGCTGCGCCTGGACCTTCCAGGCGGCCGGCACGCGGCAGTGCCCCACGGGCTTGTCGTCGAACCAGTACACGTCCACGCCCTACACCGTCTCCTCGCCCGGCAGCGTGATGCGCACCCATTCGTCGGTGCCCTTGTGCGGCCAGAACGTCGCGCGGCGCTGGTGCGCGTCGTACGCGGCGCCGTTCGCGGGGAGCAAGCCGTCGAACAGCGCGCCCGCGGTCTCGCCGGGATTGAGATGCGAGAACGACGCCTGGAGGCCGCCAGAGCTGGATTCGGCTGCAATCTCGTCGGAGGTCGGGAACCACGTCTGCATCTCGCCTGCCTCGCGGTGGCACCAGGCGAAGTACGGAATGAGCTTCACCGTGACGTCAGGTCCGGCCGTGACCTTCGAGATGCCCTTTGCCGCATGGTGCCCCGTCGCGGTGAGCGCCGGCATCCGCACGCCGCACACGTCCACGCACGTCTCCGCGAAGACGGCGTCGGACGGAAGCACGATGTCGCGCGCGTGTCCGCCGTTGTCGATGCCCTCCGCGCACCACACGATCGGGCCGCGCTCCACGGCCAGCCGTCCGCGGTCCGCCGTCACGCGCGAATCGGCCTTGATCCGCTTCACGGGCATGGCCATGTCAACTTCCACGACGTCGCCGTTCTTCCAGAAACGGGCGATGGAACAGTAACCCTTCTCCGGCGTGAACGCGAACGACTCACCATTCACCTTCACCTTGAAGTTGGAGAGCGGGCTCGGCTCGGTTTGCTCGTAGAGAGTGCTCGGCACGGGACGCCCCACGCACCATCCCGGAATGCGGATCTTGAGCGTGAAATTGCCTTGTTGTCGTACGCTTGCCGTCTCTCCCGGCATCACCTTGATCTTGACCTTACCGCTCCACGGATACTCCGTCTCCTGCCTGAGCGCCACGCGGCCGCCCTTGAGGTCGAGCTTCGCGTCGCTCGCGACGAAGAGGTTCACATAGGCCGCGTCGCCGCGCGTCGCGTACGCGAACTGCGCGATCTGCGGGATGAAGCGCACCACGTTCACGGGGCAGCAGCTGCAGCCAAACCACTTGGAGC
>JAFRNO010000202.1 GCA_017430155.1 Kiritimatiellia bacterium
CCGTCTTCCCTTCCGGGACGTTGACCGTCAGACACACGCCGATGAGATTGATCCCCCAGTCAGCCGCACTGCTCGAATTGAAGACGCCAAGGAAATCGAAATTGCTCGCAGCCGTGATCGTCGTGTCCACCTCAAACCTCCAGGAATAGTGCTGCTCGACGCTGCCCATGCCGCCCACGCCGACGATCAAGTTTGGGATGTACGACTGGGCGTTGGAATTTCCGCATTTCGCGATACGGTACGCTTTCACCGTACCGATGTTTCCCGGACGTCCGAACCGCGACATGATGCCTGACGAGGTCGTGACCACGATCACTTCGCCGCTCGCCTCGAGAAAGCCGTCAATGTCCAGTTCACCGTAATTGAGACCATTCGTGACACTCGTGAAGTAGGCGCTGCCTCCCTGCTCCACGCGCAGAATGCGGTTGCTGGGAGACTCCGCGCCGGTGAAGCGCTGGCCGTGTACGGTGGAGCCGTCGGGGATGATCCACGGCTTGTCGCCCGCGCTGTTGACCGTCCAGTCCGCCGTGAAGGTGAAATCGCCGTCGAGCGTACGCGTTCGGTCGGTGCTGCTGGCCGTGCGCAGCGCCGGATCGGGATAGGTGGCCGTCGCGCCGCCGGGGAACTTCACCGGGCCGTTCTGCGTCACGTAGTAGGTGCCGGAGAACCGCACGGGACAGGAAAACGTGACTGCGCCCGCGCCCGAGTTCGCGATCCGCGTGACGGCAAGCGTGGCCGAGCCGCCAACCGTCAGCGCCGACGCGCTGTTGAATTCGATGTTGTCGGCGGAGGTTGGCGCCGTCGTCGCCGCCACGCCTCCCACGAGCCAGTTGCCGGGCGTCGCCCAGTCGCCGCCGCTCGCGCCGTTCCAAGTGTAGGTTCCCGCGAACGCCGCGCACGCGGCGATCATCACGCCCAAACAGGCAATCTTTTTCATCTTTTCTGTGCTCCTTTTTTTCGGCGCGCACCGCTTACGCGGCGCGCAGACCTCACCTTGCTAAAGTTCCACACAGCAATAAAATACCAAATCACGGCCTTTTCCGCAAGCGTGTTTGGCCGCAACGGCAACATTACCACATTGGCAACATTCCTCAGGGCCGCTTGCCCATGCCGAAGAGCTTGAGGGTGGAGCGGAAGTCGGCGGGGAGCGGGGAGTGTGCCTTGATCTCGCCGCCCTTCACCATCGGGTCGGGGAGCGTGAGCGAGGCGGCGTGCAGCATCTGGCGCGGCACGGCCATGAGACGCGGGTCGCGCGCGCTCTTGAGGCCGAACGTGCGGTCGCCCACCACGGGATAGCGGATGCCGGCGAGATGGCGGCGGATCTGGTTCGTTCGGCCCGTCTCGATGCGGACGCGCAGGAAGGACGCATCGGGGCTCGCCGCCTCGCGCGAGACGTGCGAGAGCGCCCGCTCGCCGTCGAGCGGCGCGTCGACCGTGAAGTGCGCGTGCTCGAAGCGGCCCGCGACGATGGCGTAGTAGGTCTTCGCCACGCGATGCGTCTTGAACACCTCCACTGCGGCGAGGTACGCCTGGTAGTTCTTCGCAAAGAGAAGGCAGCCGGTCGTATCGCGGTCGAGACGGTGGACCGCCTGGAGCGTCGGTTCGTGCAGCCGGGTGCGAAGACTGGTCTCCACGCGATTCGGGTCGCTGCACGAGACGATGCCGGCGGGCTTGTCCGCCACCACGTAGAACTCCGTATCCACGAGCACGCGCACGTGGCGGCGCTCGGGCACGGACTCGGCGGGGAGCTTCTGCGCCACGTTCGAGCCCTTCTGGCGCGTGGCTGCTGAGATGACGGCGCGGGGGATCTCCACGGCGTCGCCCGTCTTGAGGGCGTGGTGCGCGATCCACACGCAACGGCGGTTCACCCACACGCTGCGTCCGTCGATGATCGCCTTGGCCGCCCGGCGCGAGAGGCCGAGGCGCGCGGCGAGGAAATCCTGAAGCGGCTTCGCGGCGTCCGCTTTGTTGACGAGAAGCGTCTCGACGTTCGCGGCGTAGCGCGGCGCGCGCGGGGCCGCGAGGCCGCGGGACGCGGGAGGCCGCGCGGCGGGACGGGGCTTGCGGGGAGGTTGACGCATGGCTACACCCGGATGACGGAACCGACGACGCCGAAGATCTTCTTGCCATGGACGTCGGGCGCGAGGCGTACCTCCACGTCCTCGGACCCGTCCTCGCCCTCGGCGTGCAGGCAGATCGCGCCGGGCTCGCCGGCGTAGGCCTGCGCGAACAGCGGCTGGAGCGGCTCGTCCGCGAGGACGTCGGCGAAGGACAGCTTGGTCACCTCGGCCTCCTCGGCGTAGCCGAACGTGTCGAGGAACGACTGGTTGACCCAGCGGAAGCGTCCGTCGGGCAGGCAGGCGAAGAGCGCGGCCTGCGACACGTCGGCGGCGTTCTCCTTCGTGCGGAAGAAGTCGAGCTGGCGGCGGCGGCGCTCGGTGTTGCGGATGGTGAACACGAGGTCGCCTGGGTCCATGAGGTCGATCACCGACACCGTCACCTCGGCCGAGAACGTGGTCTGGTCCTTGCGGAGGCAGTTCGCGTCGAGCATCATGTGGCGGGCCTGGTCGAGTCCCGCGCGGATGCGCTGCACGATCGTGGGCGTGACGCCCGGGATGAACAGGCCGATCGGGCGGTCGATGACCTCGTCGGTCTCGTACTGGAAGAACTCCTTCGCGCGGGGGTTGATCTCCAGCAGGTGGCCGTTGGGGTCCGTGATCAGCACCGCGTCGTACATGCCCGTCAGGAGCTGGCGGAACAGCGAGCGGTGGTCTTTCATCGTGTTGGCGCTGGGCATGGCGGCGTCTCCCCTATTTGTTGAACATGAACTCGACGACGTCGCCGTCCTGCATCTCGTATTCCTTGCCTTCGGGACGCAGCGCGCCGGCGGCGCGCGCGCCCGCCTCGCCGTTGTGCTTCACGTAGTCGTCGAACGAAATCACCTGCGCGCGGATGAAGCCCTTCTCGAAGTCCGTGTGGATCACGCCCGCGCACTGCGGCGCCTTCCAGCCGCGGCGGAACGTCCAGGCGCGCACCTCCTTCGGGCCGGCCGTGAGGAAGCTCGCGAGGCCGAGCGTGTGGTAGGCGAGCTTGATCGTGCGGTCGAGCGAGCTTTCCGTGAGGCCGTAGCTGGAGAGGAATTCCTTCGCCTCGGCGTCGGAGAGACCCGCGAGGTCCGCCTCCATCTGCGCGCAAATCGTGACCATTTCGCAGCCCTGCGCGTCCGCATACGCCTTGAGCGCGGCGACGTGCGGGTTGGCGGTCGGGTCGGCGAGGTCGTCCTCGGCCACGTTCGCGCAGTAGATCGTCTTCTTGTCCGTGAGGAAGTGGAGGTCGCGCAGGACGGGCAGGATGGGGTCGCCCTCGGCGCGCGGGAACGTGCGCACGGGCTTGCCGCCCTCGAGGTGGGCGAGGAGCGCGGTCATCGCGTCGAACTCGGGACGCTTCTTCGGGTCGCTCTGCGCCTCCTTCTTCGTCTTGTCGTGGCGTTTCTGGAGCTGCTCCATGTCGGCGAGGATGAGCTCCGTCTCGATCACCTCCGCGTCGCCGGCGGGGTCGATGGGCGCGGACTTGTTCCCGCCCTCCTGCACGTGGATGATGTCGTCGTTCTCGAAGCAGCGCACCACGTGGAGGATCGCGTCGCACTCACGGATGTTCGCGAGGAACTTGTTGCCGAGGCCCTCGCCCTTCGAGGCGCCCTTCACGAGGCCGGCGATGTCGGTGAACTCGACCGTCGCGCGGATGATCTGCTGCGGGTGCGCGATCGCCGCGAGCGCCTCGAGACGCGGGTCCTGCACCTCCACGATGGCCGAGTTCGGCTCGATCGTGCAGAACGGGTAGTTCTCCGCCGCCGCCTGCTGCCGCTTCGTGAGCGCGTTGAACAAAGTGGACTTGCCCACGTTGGGCAGTCCGACGATTCCGACTGAAAGACTCATTTCTCTCCTTCTTCTGACAACGGAGATTATACCATATTTCCCTCAGATTGGCACGGTGACGTTCGTGGGGATGTAGTCCAGGCCGAGCGCGACCATCCGCGCGACGGCCTCGGGCGTGTCGCCCGCGCGCAGGCACATCTTCACGCCCTTCGCGTGGACGCCCGCCACCAGGCCGTCCGGCACGGCCGAGAGGTCCTTGTAGTTGTACGAAAGGCCGGCGTTCCCCATCGCCGCCAGCTCGTCCAGCTGTTCGGGCTTGCTGAAGATGTGGTGGATGAAGATCTCCTTGTCGCACTTCCGTGCCTCGCGGATGTGGTCGAACTGCACGGACGACAGCACCGCCACGCGCGCGAGCCCCCGGCGCCGCACCTCGTCCAGGACGGGCTTCACCACGGCCACGTCGCCCTTCGTCTCGATGAACGGCACCGCGTCGTACCGCTCGCAGACGTCGAGGTACTCCCCGAACGTCGGGATGCGCAGGAGCTCCTTCGGCCAGGTGTCGAGCCCGTTGCCCTTCACGGGCACGAGCTTCTTCAGCTCGGCGTAGGGTGTGGCGGACACCTTCTGCTTCAGGCCGAACATGCGCTTGAGCGAATCGTCGTGGGAGCAGACGAGCAGGCCGTCCGACGAGAAACGCACGTCCGTCTCGATCGCCTGCAGCCCAAGCCGAGCCGCGCACGTGAACGACGGGATCGTGTTCTCGGGCGCGAGCGACTGGCAGCCGCGGTGCGCGATGAAGAGCGGGCCCTTCGCCGCGAGGCGTTCGTGCCAGGTGGCGCCTTGGCGGCCGCCTCGGCGAGGCGGCCCTACCGTGCAGTCTTCGGCCGCGGCCGCCAACGCGGCGACCGCGCCGCCAAAAAGAAAACCTCTTCTGTCAATGTTCATGTACAACCTCCGATTTGTTTCGTTTGCCGCGCTTATCATACCAGAACCTCTGTCCAAGGTGCCATGACTAGCGGACGATGAGCATCATGCCGGGCTCGGGCTGGCCGAAGTAGCGGATCGCGTCCTGGCGCGCGTTGCGGCTGACCTCGGCCGGCGTCAGCTGGCGGTCGTAGAAGCGGACCGCGTGGACACGATAACCGACGGCCAAGGTGTCGCCGCCGGACACGGGACCGCGCGCGCCGATGACCATCACGCCGCCGGGCGAATCGCCCCACCAGTTGCCGTACGCCGAACCTTCCGGCTTCGCCGCGTTGACGAAGAAATCCACCGCCGACGTCGGCGACTCGCTTAGCACCGTGACCGTCATCTGTTCCGGACGCTCGGCTGTTTGCCAGCCATAGTGGCCAGTGTCAGAAGAAGTGTCGCGATCGAAGAAGAACTGGCGTTTCGATTCACTCGGCAGGTCCCTGATCGTAATGTGTTGCTTGTGGCTGACGAACGCCGCGACGGCCCAGGCATTATTCGGGTGTGACGAAACGACCGCCTCGACCGTGCGGACATCCGTGCGGCGCTTGGCATTGAAGGCCATGCGCCCCCGGCGAACCTTGTAGAGCGCGTTCGTTTCGAACACGCCCGAGGCGGCGTTCAGGTGGAAGTCGCCGCTGACGCCCGTCAGGTCCTTCCACGCGGTCGCGTTCGGGTCGTAGTGTCCGAATCCCGCGTTCTCAAGGGAATCCCAGAACCCGATCAGGCCGTCCTGCGCG